>NZ_BBLT01000005.1:0-300000 GCF_000775915.1 Sporocytophaga myxococcoides | reverse complement strand
AGTGTTGGATTGCCCTCCTGTACTTCCAGTCCATCCCCAATAGACATTACTATTTCCTGAAAATAAACTTGCAACAAGATTATTCGCATAGGTAGCTCTCAATACCCCGTCAAAATATACCTTCAGCACATTTGCAGGATTACCGGAAGGTCCAGACCATGTTATTCTCACTCTGTGAGGCAAACAATCCTCTATATTGTCTGAAGTGGAGCTCGCCTGTATAGGTCCTGTAGCTATAGGTCCAAGCATATTTCCATTAACTACTATTGAAATATGATCATAAGCTCTATCACTTGATACAAGTACGTCACTGTGAGAATAATTAGCATTATTATCATAAGTATCAAACTCTATGGCAAGAGAAGGAGTTATCGGAGCTTCATATGGAAAAGTCTGATAATTTCCTGTATTGTGATTATACTCGTTAACGGATTTTTTTTCACCGTATCCTATTCCGTGAAAACTTCCTCCCAATGCATTTGGACCCATATTCTGAAGAACAAAAGCAATACCATCAGCCCCCTTTTCATCCTTGCAACCCAAAAAAACTTCAAACTCCATATCAAACGGCTGGTTTAAATTTTTCTTTGTCGTACTCCAGGCCGCACCAGCGTGATTATCATATGGCAGATAATCACCGGTTAGTTTTATTTTGTTCTGATGTAATTCTGCGGAACCGGCAAAAGTAAAGTTTGAAGATGAAATGCCAGGATAGTTTTTACCTACAGGAATATATCCATACGGACAATTAGATTTCTGAGTAACAGATTTTAAATCGCAGGTATTTTTAACGTAAGAAGAAAATGGAAGAATATAGCTTTGAGCGATCAGATTATACATATCTCCAGGTCTTTGCATCCCCGGTGTGGATAAATTACCGTAATTATCATGAAAAGCCGTTGATGGCATAGTACCGCCAACCTCAATTATAGCCCCTACCTGATCTCCTTTTATTAAACCTACAGGTGCTTTAAGGATAATTCTGTTATATGCTGCCAGATACTCTGCCTGATAATGATGCCCTGCTGCTTTGTTAATTTGATTAACAATTGCATTATGAAGGTTATGGTAACCTCCGGGATATCCTAAATATTCAGGCTTCCAGTATAAAGGTTCATCAAATAAATATATCTGTTGGTTAGTTGCCGGATTCTTTAACTGCAGCCACAGATAATCTTTTTCTGTTAAAGAAGATCCGGCCGCTCCAACCGCATATTCGAAGAACAAAGCTCCTGAATAATCATTTAAAGTACAATTATAAAAATGAATAACATTACTGGAAGCATTGAGTCCTCCGTTTTTAATTGCATTTTTTAAATCCGGTCCAAGGTTTATATGCAGGAGTCCAGCATCGTCAAAATATGCTTTTAAGAGATCTTTTTCTATATCTACTATTGAAGAAGCATTAAATACAGGACCAGTAATAGAATTATCAAACCGAAGAGCAAAACCGGCAATTGATGCATCATACGATTGTCCACTTTTCGGACATAAGAATGTAATATTAATTTCCATTAACTGATCATTCCATTTATCCTGAGTATTTTCAGAGCCATCTGTAGCACAGGCACCTGAAGGACAGGACTGAGTCCATACTGTATGTACAACTGCCGTAAATGCCTTGTCCTTAAATTGAGGTTGATTATTTCCATCAACACCATCAGGGATGTGCATGGCAAAATCTCTCACCTGCTGATTTACATAATACTTCGTAGAAGGATAAGAATTCACTCCCCAGTTAGGACTAACATTGTATGATCCAAAAGTTCTGTTATAATAACTTCCCGTTACCTCCCTATAATTTACCCCTCTGTTAAGAGCTTGTGAAATAAACTGAGAAATATCCTTTTGCACTTCCTTTACATCACCAGCCTGAATGTAACCATTTGCAGCATCTGATTTATATGGAGCAAATTTTGCGCTTTGTTGCATGGCTTGCTCAAGAGCAACCTTATCCTGATCCAATTTATCATAATAAGCCTTGTTGCTCAGATTTTTAACATAGTCGTTAAACTTCTGCATATTGGCAGCATAATTAGGATCACTTGCCTCTGTTTTTGCAAGAGCTATCAGTGATTGATCTACAAAATAAGACTCCGGATTGCACTGAGATTTACATTGAGCCACCATGTAATCAATAACACAACTTTTAGGTGTTAAAGGAAACAAGTACTCATAGGTCTGCCATTCCTCCTCATCTACAGAATATTTTCCATATTGGGCATTTAAATCGATTATATAGGAATCAATTGCAGTCTCAAACATCCCTCTCTTCTTATCGCAGATATTATTGCATTCGCCAATAAGTTTTGTCTGGATCTGGTTAATTCTGTTCTGAATATCTGACGATGACAGATTTTGCGCATTGCCCTGATCAGTTATTGATAACATACTGCGGCAAGTGGCTGCAGATGCCTGAGCCACTGTATAATTGTACATTGGCAGATAACCTGAAGAATTCGGATCTTTTATGAAATAGCTATTTAATGCTATTTGATTCTTTTCTACCAGGCCTCTTTCATCTGGTAAAGTATAGGTATAAGAAGAACATGGAATTTCAATATTTAAAATAGAGCTGGTGGAAACTGCTGCCCCACTGCACTTGTTATATACATTGATATTGGTATAATTGGCGCATGGATCTGCAGACCCTGGCTGATATACAGAGGTCAACCCAAGAACCTGCGAGGTTACTCCCGGTCCCTGCCATGTCAGTTTAATTGAGCCGGTATAAGTCATGTTGCAGTACTCTATTTTCAGGTTGTGAAATCCCTGACTTAATGTTATAGTCTGAGATCTTGATGCTGCCCCGGAGGGCGCATTTTCCCAATAGTCAAGAGTTGATAAATTTTTCCCATCAATATATACCCTCATGGCATCATCAGCATTAGCCGTAAATGTGTAGGATCCGTTTCCCGGAACAAGAAGCTGCCCTTCCCATACCATTCCCCAGTTTGCTGTACCAACTATATTAGATGGTGCACCAGAAGGTACATAATTTTCTGCAAAAGTAGTAGTTTGAAATTTTGCACCACCGGATGTAAACTTATCTATATCTACATAAACAGGAGTAAGTGTGGAAAAACTTGCAGGTTTTCCGCCTATATTCTGATAAAAAGATCTCTTTAAGCCATTAAGCGGAATAGTATAATTCAGACATGTAAAAGCTTCTTTCAAATAATCGTAATCAAAAGTATATCCCTGGACCGGATTAGTCAGTGCAAAACCATCAGCTCCTATAGTATATAATGGCCCTTGCCCATTATTCATTGCGGCTAGGTTTGACATAAAAATGCTTCCTGTCTTTGAAAAACAATCCATGATATCTTTACATGTCAAACCTTTTGTCAACATATCGCTCACAAATGCCCTGATTTTTGTAAGGTCAGGTGCTCCGGAAGTAAAATACTGATTGCTCAACAGATTAGCGCCAGCATATTGAAGTCTCGATTTATACGTACTACCTCCTGTCACTTTACCTTCGGGTCCGACAATACTAAGATTGTCAAACCAGACAGTATTACTACCTGAAGCATTAAATAGTCTCACTTTTAATGTTGCAGTAGAAGGATTTGCAAAACTGCTCAGATCTATTACAATAGGGCTATTAAGCTTAATCTGACTCCAGGTATTCAGAGAACTTGTGGTAACAGGAATACCAGTGGTGTTGCCATCATTTGTAAATGTTTTTACTTTAGTTGCACCGTCAAATAATTCAATGATAAGGTTGGCAGTCGGTAAAGCTCCTGTATAATATGCAAATACACTGGCTGTATATATATCACCATGCTTTACAGGTATCCCTGTAATCGTAGGTCCTGCCATACCTCCAGTAAGTTTTGCGGATCGCTTCCCACTATAAGCTACTGTTAAATCCCTTGTATTGGAAATATTAGTAAACAATGGATAAGTTGTTCCATTCTCCAAAAGATCCGGAGTTTCCAATGTCGCTACAAAACTGCTCAGTGTAATTGCCTGTTCCTTATTAACATATTCAGCGATGAGGTCGGCTATTTTGTTTACATTATCCGGATTACAATAGTCTGTGTAAAAATCTTCATCGCAACTCCATTTGCTTAGATCTACTGAGATAGGCCCACAACAATTTGAGGAAGCAGTCCAATCCTCTCTTTTTTTCTTCAGGTCAGATATTCTTTGATCCAGGAAAGTCTCTTTATTGGTATTAGCAACTGCAGAATTAACATTATTAGCATAGACTCTTTTTTCAACAGTGTAAGAACCCTCTGGCAAAGTAATTTTCTTTGTTGTTTTAAAATTTGAAAAGTTTCCATGTACCGTCGTTTGTCCGGCACAGGTCAAATTAATTTCATTAGCAGGAATATTTGTCAGTATAATCGACCTAGAGCTGGAACATGAATTAGCTATCTGGTCAGGAAACTGATTGAATGATATCAGCACATTCTTAGCAGGGTCCTGAGGGTATTGGGTATTTTTAATTTCAATTTCTACTTTATAATCACATTCCCAGCAGATATCATCACACCCCAGTCCAAACTTTTTTACATCAATTTCATAATCCAAAATAATCTCCTGAGTAGGGACATCAATCGCAATACTTGTTGCCTGCCTGGAGACATTATCTGAATAGCTCTTACTTTTATCAAGAGTATGTGTAACTGTTACACTGCTTTCATTACCGATGTCATCAAGATTAGGTGTAGCAGATGAATTACTTAAACAGGTAGCCAACACCTTTCCATTCTGTCCAATATACTGAACAGAGTTAACCTTATTTGGATCAGATGTTATAACTTTATAAACAGTAGTATCAATCGGAGCTTCATTCCCAAATACACGGATTAATTCTTCAGGCGCTACTGCACTGTAGTAGGTTTTGATATTTCGGCTATCAACTCCATCTTTTAAGCGCATTTCCGGTCCTGGTGCACTTTGTTTATAAATTCTTCCAGTTGCATCTCTGTAGAACAAATCCCTTAAAAACGGATAACCTCCTGCACTCGGGACATATCCTCCCATAAATCCGGTGGTATTTACGTCGGAATAATAGGAGTTAGGAGTACCCACTCCCGTTGAAAGAGCAGATGGACTGTATATTTTTACGTCATCGTCAAAATCGGCAGCTGAATAATCTTTATTGCTGGAATTATAAAAGAAATTATTTTTATACCCAAGAAAAGAATTATTAACAGGAGCCGGCAAAGATTTTAAAGCTGGACGTCCGGAATAATCATAAACATTCTGAACCCCGATTACCTGATTGGTAGAAAACAATTTTGTTTGCTGCTGCTTTACCTGACGCAAACCATTGGCAAATACCATACTTTCTGACTGGCGTCCTCCTTCTGTCAAGACCTTAGAGTAAGACCAGTTGATGAGGTCATTGAACTGAGTATAGTAGAAATAATAGCCATTGATAGAATTTGCAGTATTAAGATTGTTTTGCTTGGAAGCTGAATAGGTCGTTCCTGAAATAGAATAAAGGCCAGAGACAGAAGGCGCATTCGTCCATGTTCCGTAATTCCTGAAATCAGCCCTGCCACCAGGATAATAATTTCCAATAGGTCTGACTCTCCAAAAATAATAACCTGTTCCTTCTGCCAGCACCATTGGATAATTAAAGACTGTCAACCCTGAACCATTAGTTGTTTTAGAAATAGCATCTGAAACTATTTCAATTGAAGAGGCTTTGTTCCAATCCAATGTAATGGCACCTGTTTGATCAGGCTCCACCTTTAATATTTCAAGATCAAACTCTTTAAAATATTGTTTAGGTGACTGAAGTGTCCAGCTGAAAGTTGCACCAATGACTTCAGAACTTGTTGTGTTTACAATTTTAGCTGCATTTAAATTTGACGGAATGATTTCAGCGTAAGAATATTTAGATTGAGTATTATAAGATACCTGATCGTCCTGATCGATGACAATTCTCGGCTTAATATTAGTTGGAGAAGCCAGACTGACCAGAGAACCTGTAAAAGTTACTGTACTCATTAAAAATTTTGTAACCTTTCCTTCCAGAGCGGTATAATCAAGAAAATAGGTTTTCTCTGGCGCTTTTTCATCTGTAATCAATTCAATAGAATACGTCTTCAGGGTATTATTTGAAGCATCCTGAGCAGTAATGGTAAAACTTAATTTTGCATCCCAGGCTTTGGCATAATCCACGCTACCCAATTGATAAAGATCACCGAGATCAGATTTGATCTTCAGATGTCTTTTGTCGACACTAAGCACCTGATCGGCATCTTTATATGTATTAATTGAAAATATACGCGCAACCCCGAAGGATTGACTCTGAACTGTTAGCGGAAATACAGTTTGTGCCTGGGTGTAATAAGCTGTCAGTAAAAATAAGCTCAGACTTATTAAAAAATTCCTAATCATATCTTTCAACAATAAACTTCTAACAAAAAACTTTCAATTATTTAACTAACCTGAAATCTCTAATGGTATAACCTTCAAATTCCTTTCTTAAAGCTCCGTTCAGGTATACTTTGCTTAAGACCGTTCCTTCCATCACCTTAGGATCCAGATCGTTGCTCACCACTTTATATTCATATACTTCGGTGCTATTTGAATTTCTGGCCATCATCTCTGTCTTCTTTACAGAATGATCTTTCGGGTCAAAATAGATATTCATTTGCTCCAAAGGCATTGGTTTCCTGTTTGCCGTCTCAGGATAAACAATGGTAATAATGCCTAAGCCATTCACCGACTTGCATTGGATGGATTTTGCAAACCTCTTCAGACTGTCAATGTATTCACCAGGAGAAAGTTTACTTATATCGCCCGCAAGGTTTCCATTAGCTTCCTTCAGATTTTTTATAAAGAGCAACTTTGAAGACTTTAAAATAGTAACCTGAGTCTGTGCATCCTGATATAAAGTCATATATGCATTGGATATCTTTATTTTGCCTTTGTAAACCCATACTTCATTTTCAAGCTTTTCCCCCTGCTCATTATCCTGAATATTGTAGCTTGTATATTTAACATAGATTTTATCCTTACTATAGGTTTTCTTAAAGAAAGAAATTATATGCTCCAGATCGTTGTCGCAATTTGTTATAAAAGCTGTACTTACCATAAATACAAGCATTGCAGCGACAGAAATGATTATCCTGAATGTTTTCATATTATCTGAGCACTCCTTTTTCGTTATACTGCGTTTCTGAAATGGTCTTTAAACCTCTGATTGTTTCTTTGAGTTTTCTCACGAGGACTCCTTCTGCATTATACTCAAATACCAAAGCAAAGTGCTGGTCATCAAAGGTGGCAAGCAGTCGTTGCGCTTTATCATAAACATAACAAACCATCTCGGACTGCATAGGCTGAACCCTTATATCATCCAGATAAATGTCTCCCTGGACATATTCATTTTTCGGGTCGGAGATTCTGATATACACAGGGAATCGATTGCCTGTAAGCCCCAGATTCGAGCTGATGATCTGGCTGGCCGAAATTAAACCTTCATAAAGCTCCCACTCCCCGCTTCCCGAAACTTTGCTCATGGTTACAGAGTTATTGCTTCCGTAAACAACCGTTACTTTCCCATCAAGAAGAGGTTTGCTTTTGTTTGGCTTGATCCAGGCCCTCACTAATACACCTTCACTGGAAACCTGACCCTCCTTTTCAATATCAGCGATTTTAAAGCTTGCATTTGGCTTGAGCGATATGGATTTCGAACCTGTATGGCTTACGGTGGCGCTGGTCGTTCCTGCTGATGAAGTATAGGTCAGGCCATTCTCAAAATAAGAACCGTATAAGTTTTCAAAACTTTCGAAGGCAACATTTCCTTTTTTAGCATTTTGCGCTACAAGAACCGGTAAAGTATTGTTATAGCCAAATTTGGAAGCACTGTATATATTGAGAATATTTTTATCCTCCAATGGTGAACCATTTGGAGAATAAGATGTAATAGTTGAAGTCTTCACCCACTTATTGGGGTCGTTTACACTACTATTAGCCCAGTTAAACATTACAAGATCAAATCGCCCCTTATTAAAATTGGCATACTCATAATACCCATCCTTGTTTTTTCTATAAACATGCGCATCTTGTACCCTCCATTTTCCTTTCAAAGCAGCTTCATAAGAATTTAAAGTCAAAGTTGAACTTGGTTTTGGATAATCTGATGCATTGTAAGACCAGTCATCTGAGTAGGTAGAAACAGACGCTTCTACTACATTAGTTGTTTCTTGTGGTTTAGGTAATTTAGGACATACTTTAAGACAGTTAACATTTTGAGGGCATCCAACCCCATCAGAATACTGGATATAGCCTAATTTTTCGTTGTAACTGAAAGTGCCAACGGCACCACTCGACCTCACCAGCGGGGAAGAACATTTGGCAGGTATAATAATTGGTACTTGCTCCTCAGTATAGAAACGCAGGCAAAACTTCTTAGTTTCTACTTCTTTGTTTTGTATTAATTTATTATAACATAAGTACCCCTCGTCATCCTGAGAAAAGTATCCAATTATTTCTGTATGTGGAGTAGTTAAAAGTCTATAAAGTGTATTGCGGTAGTCATATTTATATGCCCGATACAACTGTTCAACCTGTAATCCGTGATAAACATCCGCAGCAGTCCTAAGTCCAAATAATCCATAAATATGATCGTAAGGTTTAGGAGTTCCGGTAGTATTAAGTTCAACATCCGGAGTTGGTATCAAATGAGAATATATTGATACATTACCTGTTTTGCATGTAATCCGTAATATTGAATTAGCAAAGTCTTGAGCCGTCGAACCCGCGAAAGCCCCTGCAAAGTCTCCCAGATAAAATAAATTATTGAAGGTAATAGATGAGGAACTTCCATTAATATTACTATAGACCTTGTCATTGTATAAATCATAAATACCCTGAAACGGTAGTGGAGCCTTTGGTCTTTCATAAAAACGGTAATAGTTACCACCTAATAAATTATTTCTTTGTGCTTGGTATGGATATGAATTAGCAATCTTATATCCCCAAATAAGATTTAAAAAATCATTCAAGTCTTTAACTAATTGATGAGGATTTTTATTTGAATTGGGAATTTTTACAACAGTCTTAGTTCCATCTTGATGTGCTTTACCAATTTCTACTTTTACACTTCCAGCTTCTTTTGTTATATAAAGATCATCTGGTAATTCATTTGCTTTAATGCATCCACCTGTTACCGGATCTTTTAACATTAACGTTGAAGGAAGAGTGCTTTTAGTGATGGTTGCTGGAGAACTACCTGAAGTCAACGCATTATTTAGTTTCGTCAGAAGACTATCGATATCTGCATCCTTAGCCGGAGGATTCATGGTAAACGGGTTTGTCATATCATGAAATCTTATATGACCTGACTTACTGCTTAGCTGATTTGTGTAACCGCTTTTAATTACATCAATATTAACAGGATCATTATTATTTAAAGTACCTGTATTTAATGCAGATTTAGCTATTACCAATCTGTTATTTTCATAATCCAGGTCGCTGACATGATATAATGCTATTGTATTCGATTTGGTTATTTCCAAAAAGTCTCCGCGAACAAAATTATCAATAGAAGCACAACCTGCAGCTGCACCAAGATTCATCGATAAGTAATCTATATCACTTCCGGTTGCCGGATCTTTATCTGTTCCTTTGACAAATATTCCCGTCAGTTTCAGGCGCTCATTCGTTGAAACCGGTCTCATGTTTTTATAATTCCAGGATGCCTTTATATCCTGATCAAGATAGGCATAATTAAAATCATCATAAGACTTCGTCACCACAGGAACACCTGTAAATTTATCCAGTACCATATTTTCCGTAACATGCCTCACTCCATCCGCTATATTAGTTACTCTTTTAACAATGGCAGGATATCTGATAATCTTAGAAACCACATGTGTATGTAGAATCTGTTCGTTTACATATGCATTGAATGAAAACGCAGTGGAAATTGGTAATGGAGTAGTAACAGGCGGATAAGGAAGAATATATACACCGAAAGAAACGTCTACTCCGATATCACCACCAAGCATAATATCCGCAACAGTTCTTCCTTCCCCTAAAATTTCAGATTCTTTTCCTAAATATCCGGATTCTATTGCCATACTTTCATCCATCATTTTTACCTGTTCTCCCGGAAGATAGTATTCATAAATTTCTTCTGCTACGGGAGCTGCCTGATCTGTTTCATATTTACCATATTTAGCAACTCTTTTCACCTGCCCATGCATCTCATTAATAAGAAAAAGATATCCTTGAGACATATAAGGATTATGCCTGCTATAACCACCGCCCACACTATTGCCTCCGGAAGATCCGGAGGCACTGATGCCCAGCTTTGTTTTATTCAATTGCTCCAGAGTAGTATAATCCGCTTTAAACGGAAAATCTTTGCAGGTATAAAATTCATGGACTTCATATCCGGTAGAAGTGAGTCCCTGATGAATGTTTTTAATAGTTACTTTAGAATAGCCTATAGATGCTGACGGAAGCAAGCCTTCTCCGAGAGGACCTTCCTGAGAATACATATCCCTTCCATAAAGTAATGCTTCCATCTTTGTCTGTTCATCTTTAGGCAAAGGATTTACAAGCGGACTCTCTCTTCTTCCCGCTGCAGGTTCGTTGGTGGCAACACCAGAACTTATTACTTTTCCGCTTTCATCTTTAGTGGTATATATATATTCATTTCCATATACAGAAGGTTCTGTGCTTACATTAGAGTCATAATCATACATCAACAGCCTTTTAACCCTTACACCACCTCCCAGTTTTTTATAAGGACTCTGTAAACGAACAAAGGACATTTCCGGATCCATCTGAGCGCAGATATCCGTTTCGACAGATTGCTCCGCAATTTGCTGCATTAAATCAATGAATCCATAAATCTTATCCGCGATACTGGACTCGTCTTCCATTGCAGACTTCCCTCCGTCTACTTTACCCCTGCGCTGTGATTTATAAAAGTCTTTGCAGACTTTCTGAGGCAGCTCTCTCTTGCTATTGGTATTACCATAATCGACCTGTTCGTAAAAGGCATCTGTTCCGGTTGGATTGATTCCTTTCTCTTTAAATGTGAAAAAAGCTTTCCCATTATCAATTCCATATCCCATGATTCTGGCATATCCTTCTATATATTCAGAATTGGTTGTATTGATATCAGGCACTCCCCTTCCTATAAGCTTATATAATATATTGAAAAATAACCGCTCTGACTTTACCGGAGCAAAGAGTTCATGTACAAGAGCCTTTTTGTCATCTGAGCCAAAAGCGCCAAGATTTATTCCCACTTTGGCAAGGTCCAGATAATACTTTTTCCCATTATCCCCCTCGCTTGTGTTAGGTGTAGCAGCATCAAGGGGTATCATAATCATTGCCCTTTTATCCTGGACATATTGATAGTCATTCTGCTCATATTGTACGTGTATCTCGCCTCCACTAGGTAGTATAATTCTCTTGAGACACCAGGCTGCAGGGTCAAAACTTGTGGATGGTTTCTGGTCTACAAATGGAAAAAATCTTGCTAGTGTTCCATATCTGGAATCCATATCCGAATAATTTCTGTAATTCCCCCAACGATCAGAGTTTAAAACATTGTAATTAGGATTTTCTATAAGGCTGGAATTACCTCCATAATTATCATAAAAGGTGGAATACTTACCGGTATAATTTACCTCATTGCTTTTAGGATATTGGTATTTAAAAACATAAGGACTGATTTTACTTGTCAATTTGCCTTCATATTCAAACCAGAGCTTTTCCAAGGTAAGTTTACCTCCTGAATTTTCAGTATTTTTAAGACCTTGACACAACTGATAACTATAATGAAAACGTACTGTCTTAATGGAGACAGCTCCTGATTTAGGCTCCCAGATTCCGGTAGATTTTCCTGAATTATCTTTTATCTCATTACAATCACTAATTGCATACAGGTCAATTCTTGATAAACACTTCTGTTTGATAGTTGATGCTGAAGTGCTTGAACCTTTCAATATATCATTGTAAGGATCTGAAAGATTACCTGCTAGTTTCGGGCTTATTGCATCCTTTCTGTCTTCCAGTGTAAAAACAGCGACGTGCGTTTTAGAGCAAATGGATCTCAAATAATAAAGCTCTTTTTCTCCATACTCATACCCCCCCATATTGTCATTCTTTTCAGATAAAGATCCATAATCATAGCTTACTCCGGAATGTGGTGTACGATATGGGTACCAGATATCCGTATTTTCGTTTCCTCCGGCAACTCTTACATAATTGAATTTTGAATAGGAGCCAAAATCATCTGTCGTAGGGCCGTCATAGTTTCTGTCCACATAGTCAGGACTGGTAATCTGAGTAAGCAGATATTGAGTAGCATAAGTTGCTGATGATTCATAGCCAAGTCTTCTTTTTGCATTGGCATGAACATTGGAACTCGTCACTTGAGCAATTAATCCATTTTCATTCAAATCATCTACATCAATTTCAGAAGGGAGAAGACTGTAATTCATACTCTTCTCATTTCTTGTATGTAATGGTAAGCCATAAACATATCTGACACCATCCGCATTATAAGTGGCAAACTCAGCTATCCCATCCTGATTATACCTGCTTGTATTTGCATGATAATCCACCAGGCTACTTGTATTATAAGTATTTGTGGGACTAGCTTTCAGAATTTTCAGATTCCTTTCATAAACTTTATACCTGATATTATTCTTTCCTAAAGCGTTAAAGTCTCTGAAAGTATGTTGGGAGATATAAGAGCTTCTTCCGATTCTTTCATCAAGTTTTACCTGGCCCTTGTAATCTCCATAATCCAGGTAGGCCTCAAGACCTTGCCTAATCAGTTTAGGACTATATTTATCATCATTATATTTGAACCCAATATCAGTTGGCTTTTCTTTATATTTTGTAAAATCTACACTTCCTCCCATATCACTCGAAAACCTGAAAAAGAAATTCTCATCAGATTCAGCAAAATCATTCACGCCATTGAAAGTTTTACCCCCATTGGCACTCCAGTCTCCCACTGATAATGATTGGTAGTCCATACCAAGATTAGCACCTGCTGTATATTCAAGGTTGTATGGAGGAGAAGGGATAACAGGCAAACTAAAATCGCCTCCTGTATTAATAGAAAATGTTTCACTCTTTACAAAGTTTTTTCTATAATGCCCAAATTCTGCTCTGAATGGTCTGAACGTACCACCTAAAGCTTCGCCGGTTACACTGTATATATCATTATTAGGTAAAGGTATAGAGAGAAATTTATCCCTTTTCTCGAACATTTTTTCATTCTCTGTTGAATAATCCATCATGGATGTATTATTAGCCAATGCATCCTCAGAATGAAGATATCCATAAACCTGGTTAGTTGTAAAATCAACATTCTTCTGCTCCACATAGCTTCCATGCACATCAAAATTAGGATCAACATGAGCCGGTAACATATTAAGGCCAAGTTCTGCTTTTAGCCTGACAGCTAGACCTTGATAAGGCGTAACAGTTGTTGGAAAACTCACAGGGGGTGAATACATAAATCCATGACCACTTCCACCTCCAGAATTTCCAGCGCCAAATCCTATGTGAGGTGAATTACGATTTTTCTCAATTTTAGCTAAAGACGCTTTTATATTATTACTTGCTTCCTTTATTGGGTCGTATTTCACCTCTTCTGGTTTTTCTGCTTCCGCTTTTGCATCTTGCGGAGTAGATTCAGTAGTAGGTTTATCCTTTACACCGTTCAACTTCCTGTTGAGATATCTGGACAATAATGCTCCTGGGTTGATTTCAGGGCTAAAACCAAACCTTCCCTGAGAATAATTAAAGTTAAGACTGGCAAGACCGCCAAGCCCATTAACTCCACCTGTAATTGCTGTACCAAAACCATTGTAATTATTATATCTTGCAGACATACCCAGGCTTATACCTAATGTAGCAAAAATATTTTTACCTGTAATTTCAAAACCTGCCCCACTTCCAGCTGTAACTGTCCAGTTTTTAGGCATTTTAGAATGATAGGTTACCTGATTGTTATTGAATTCATCAGGAAAACCTCTTTTTACACGGTTTATAGCCCCCGGATTTAATGTCCATCCAAGGCCAACCCAGCTTGCCTGAGCTTCATTGTTGACGTCGTTGCTATGATATGATAGCGTAATCGGATATCCATTCGGAACCTCTAAGACAGGAATATTATAAGTAAAACCTCCGTCAAAAGTACTTACCATATTTGTTGTAGCTACTGGCTCAAATGACCTGTACTCCGGCATATTGTTATTACCTGTAATAGCATAACTAACCATTGGAAAAAATAGCTGATTTAAAAATAGCAGCGTAAAAAGGACCCCAAGAGGTCTTTTATAACGTCTTATAATTTTCATTTTACTTTATTTAAGTGTTATTGGAAGTTCAGGTACTTTATCCTCGTCAATCTCAAAACCGAAGTTTAAAATTGATGAATTAAAAATCTCATCGTTATAAATAAAATTCATGTTAAAAACATCCTTCGACTTTTGAGATGGAAAAGCAAACAGTACTCTTTTTCTGGAGCCAAGTTCATAGCCATTTTCTTCATGAAAAATTGAAGGTGAAATAGTGTCCCCATCTATCGCCAGCTTTACATTTGAAGCAATTGTATTTGCTTTGCCACTAAAAGCATTTAAAAATAATTCTTTTTCAAGTAGACCATTCTTATCTCTTACCTCTTTATCTTGTATGGCTATCTCCAAAACAAAATATTTACTTCCTCTATAGCCTTCACGTAACGAGTCCAATTCTTTGTCTGTATATGTTTTACCCGGATCTAGCTCACCGGATAAAAATAAATCCACAGGACGGTATTGAACTGAAAAAATCAGATTATTAATTTCTTTTGTTTTTATAAATCCGTTTTCCTGATCATTAAACCAGGCTTTATACTCAGCAATAGTTTTGGGATGCGAACAGGAATAATAGCTCAATCCACTGACCAAGCTGATTATAGCAAAAAAATACTTCCTCATTACTTTCCGGAATATTTGGCATTTAACACCTTCAAAACCTCGTCGGTAATATCATCTCCCTCGCGACCATAAAGCAGATTACCATTCTCTGCAACTCCAAAAATATAATCATAGCCACTCCTCTTTCCATACTCAAGAATATAGCTATTGATCTGATTTAATACAGAGGCCCCCATAAGCTCCTTTTCCTCATCCGCTTTTTCTTCCAACGCGGCCTTATAATTCAACAACTCCTGTTCCCGCTTTCTGAGAGCATCCTCTCTATTTCTTCTTTCATTTGAAGGCAACCTGGATGATTCCTGCTTAAAAATTTTAATTTCGTGAGCAAGCCCTGCCCCCAAAGTATCTATATTGGCCTGCCATGCCTTGACCTTTTGTTCATAAGCCTTACTACTTTCTTTTACACCTTTATATTCAGAAAGTATCCTGCTATTATAGACATATGCTATTTTAGGTGTCCTAATAAAAAGATAAAGTGAAAAAGATAAACTTATTACACTAATTAAAAAAAGGCTAATAAAAACACTCCAAAAAATATTTTTATTAAAATCTACTTTATTGAATGAACTCATAACTTCACTAAAAAATAATGCATGAAAATAATAACATTTTTGAATTCGTCGAAATTGAAAGTCAATACGACCATGTAATATTTATAACCAAAAAATAAATTTCAAAAAATTTAACGACAATAAAAGATGTACAAATATATTAAACATTTATTTATTTTAGCAATGCTTTTATAAAAACAAATATTACACTAACTATTTCAATATGTATTAAAATTTAATCAATTAATAAAAATGTGAATAATTAAAATCAAACATTAACATCACACTTTCTTTTCAATTAATAAATAAAAAATAGATATCTGAACCTTTGGACTAAATGACAAATAACATAGGTAGAATTTTATAATTGTACTTTAAACATACAATTCATTACCAATTTCAAAGAAAAAGACAATTTAATGTATTTAACTACAATTGACCCTCACTAATCGAGGCTAAGAAAAAGCATATGATCAAAAACACCTACTAAGTCTGCATTTCAAGTTTTGATAGAAGCCGCCTGCCAATAATTTTAGTCATATTTGATTTTTATAGAATTCTTTATCCTTAAACTTTATTGTTAATTTATTCAGAGCTTGTTAAATAGTATATCAAACTTTCATGCCCGCTAGCTCTATAATGATACACTCAACTCTAATACTAAAATAGGGCCTGCTCATCTCTGAACTGGCTCCAATTTAACACACCACAAACAAACAAAAAATCAATGTGCTGGACAAGTCCACATTTGCGCCTTTATTTTTTCTTAACAAAATCAATACAAAGGGAACATATATTAAAAACAGAATTCCAAGATAAAGGAATGCATCCATATAAGATAAAACCATCGCTTGTTTGGTTATTCCTAAGTCCAACAGTTTACAACCTTTTGCCAGTACTTGTTCCGCTGAAAAGCCTTTTGCTGCAAAGCCTTGCTGCATTTCATGAACCCTATCCATTGCATTTATACCATCAACACTTAAATGAGATACAACGTCAGAACGGTGCTGAACACTTTTCCTTACAATAAAAGTATTAATAATTGCTATCCCGAATGAACCGCCTAACTGCCTCATCAATCCTGCAAACGCAGCTCCCTGTCCTATCTCCGGCCCTTTCAGTCCTGAAAGCGAAAGATTGGTTATTGGCATAAATAATAATGCCAGTCCAACTCCTCTTGTTACCAGCACTCAGAAGAAATCATCACCAGAGGTGTATGGAGACAATATCATATATGCCCAGAAAATATAGATAAAAAAGAGGAGCATGCCCGTTGCGACAATTACTGTGTAAGGTTGATCCGAACAATCGTATCTTTAAAGTTAGCGGTAACCCATACTTTATCACTAACAACAATATTACACAGCTGCTGTCCTGCCTGTACAAGTTGCCCTGGTACAAGATTGATGGCAGAAACCTGTCCATCCGCTTGAGAAGCAATTACAGTATAAGAAAGGTTCAGCAATGCAATATCAAGATCTGCTTCTCATTGTTTGATTATAGAAAAAGCCACTTTAATCTGTTGTATGGTAGCATTGGTTTGAGATGCAACTGCTTTAGACTAGCTTTCAGTTGCTCTTTTCTTATCTTCCAATACTTTCAGATGATGACCTGCTGTTTGATTTTCAGCAAGAGCCTGCTCATATTGGACCTGACTGATAGAATGAACTTTGATCAGATCTGAATATCGGACAAAGTCCTTTTCTGCTCTCCATGAATATACTTGCTGACACCATAATATCCCCCAAGTGCAACAAGGACTACAAGGATAATAGCAAAAGTTTTATTTTTATTTTTAACAGCTACCTGCTCATTAGTGGTACTCTCATTATTCATTTTTTTAGAAGATTTATTTTCGACAATTTCAATAGTTTCCATAATGAAATTTGGAACTATGTTAATAATTATTTTTAGGTTCGTTATTAGCAACACCTGATGTTTGTAATAGTCTGCGATACGCAACTACCGCATCTGCTTTAGAATTTGCATAGTCCAGATTAGCCAGCAATTGTTGCACAAAAGCATCCAGCAGATCTGTTGTTGTGACCAAGTTATTGCGATATTTACTTTTTGTTATTCTGTTATTTTCAGTTGCCTGTTCAAGGGCCTGAGCATATACTTCTATCTTCTTTTTACTCAAAACATATCCTTCGAAAGCCTGGGCTACTTCCATTTTTACTCTGTCATTCATCAGATCCTGACTGGCTTTAACTTCTGCCAGACGGACTTTAGCTGACTTTACCTTTGCTCCCGTCTTCCATACCGAAGCAACATTATAACTTAACCCAAGTCCTGCATTCCATGCATTTGAAATAGAAAACAAATGTGGAATATTAGCTGCAAAATATCCGCCTGTTATTTTTAAGGAAGGATAATAGTCTGCCTTTGCCATTCTGATTCCCGCTGAAGCTGACTGCTCTCTGTACTTAAGTGCTGCGAGATCATGTCTGTTCGTAAGCGCTACCTGCTCAAACTCAGAAAACGTTCTTGCATCATTAATTTCGACAAAAGATGTACTATCAAGTTGAAGCAAAGTATTTTCATCAAGTCCAAGCATAATATTCATATTAAGGTTTGCCAGCCTCTGATTGCTTTCAGCATCCATTAAGGCAAGCTGAACATTAGACTGCTGAAGCTGAACCCTGAGCAAGTCGTTCCGAGCTATAACACCATTTTTTTCAAGGTTTGTAAAATCAGCAGTTCTCAATTCCGCCTGTTTAAGATTTTCTCTTACAATTAAAACTGTTGACTGAGCTTTGAATAAGTTACTATAAGCCGCTACAGTATTTTGAATGATAGCATCCTTATCATTTTCAGCATCAAGTTTTGTCGCTTCTTCAAGATATCTGGAAGACTCGATCCCATTTTTTGTTCTGAACCCTGTAAATAAAGGTATTGAGCCACTTACTATAGCATAAGCTGCCTCATTAATATCCGGCGATACCGTATTGCCTAAAGGACCACCGATTGTTGGCTTTGTCAGTCGAATATAGTTTGCAGATCCGGTCAGATCAGGTAGTCGTCTTTCCCTGGCTTCCACAGTTGAAGCAGTAGCAGCTTCAACTTTCACTTTATTTAATTTAAGTTGCTTATTATTCTGCAGACATAATTCTACAGCCTCATTTAGAGTAAGAAATTTTGTATTCTGAGCGAGAGATACCTCTGAATTAAGCCCTGTTATAATTAATGCAGCAGCGATTACTCGTTTTTTTAGTGGTAGCATTGCTTTCTAAAGTCTTTATTTGCTTTTAAGTATTCCTGTAATAAAAATTCCTCTCAGATTTTTGATGCGCTTTTCAATTAAATCCAGATCACTTTTTTCAAGCTGATAAGAATCTTTGTTTTTGATTGTAATGCTTCTTAATCCATTCATCGTCGAAATAAACAAATCAGCGTATTCAGAGACATCAATATCCCTAAACTCATTATTGTTTACCCCTTCTTTCAAAATTTTAGAAACCAATGCTACTCCTGATTTGAAAAAATTATTCAGGAGATCCCCCTAAGAGAAGTTTTACTGTCACCAGGCTCATTTTAATTTTTCCAAGATTCACAAACACATTCAAAAAATATTCATGCCTTTTATTCGTATATTGAACAAGCTTATTTTTTACTGTGCCTTAATTATCAATAATTTACTTTTTGATATCGCGAAAAAATCCATCCAGCTCTCTTTTTACAACCGCACTAAATAATGCGTCTTTATCTGCAAAATAATAGTAAATGGAAGCCTTGGACAATCCTACATCCGAAACAATTTCTACTATGGTTGTCTTTGCAAATTCATAATAACCAAAGCATTTATAGCAGCATCCAGAATTGAATTCACCTTAACATTATCCGTATTTGAAGAAGTTCAAGCATTTTATTTTTTTAACTTTCTGGCAAAATAAGTCAAATACACAACTAAAGTTTCCATAAAAATGCTCAGTATGAAGAATTACTTTTTAGGATAATTACCGGAATAGACCATTATAATTCTGAAGGAATTTTGAAGAAAATTATGACAACCTAAAATTCAAATGCATAAACTAAAAATTAAAATATTTTTATAAGCTGGTAGTAAGAGAAAAGGAAAATTTATAACAAAAAATAAGAACTAAGACCTATTCCTTTTTCATAACTATTTTCGCATGAGGACCTCGTACGATAAAAATAGAATCATTTTCTACAGTGTAAAACATTGCATAATTCAGTTGCAGACAGAGGTTATGATTTATTAAACTATCAATTTTAAAATACAGATATGGAATATCCTGATCTTTTAAAAATATCATGTCCCTATTTACTCTATATTTACCACTAAAATTATCCTCCTGCCTATTATCTAAAATAAAAGTTGAATCAGGCATCAAAGCAATCGTAAATTGTTTATTCAAAAACCTTTTATCGATTGATTCACCTTCAGAAAAAGAAGTTTCGAACCAAGAACTAAGTCCCGTAAATACAATCTTCTCAGCCCTCCATTTTCCAATCAGCAAATCATATTCTGATTTTCTTTCTTCTATTCGGTTTGAACAGGCTATACAAGCAATTAAAACAATAAAAAAGCAAAGAGCCTTATTCATTATCATATAAAACTACTTTTGCTTCTTAACCAGTGCTTTTGCATTATTCTCCACTATCCTGAATTTGACAATCTTTGTTATCAAACCAGTTGGCAAAGGCTTATCTAAAGGGAATTGTATAGCACCTTTTGAAGTTTTATAATCAGCTAATTCATCAGCAAACTCTGTAATGCCGGAGTTTGTAGGATAAAAACCGACATGCTTTTTATAAGCAGCATAATAAACAAGAGCTCCATTTAACTTAAAAGCTGGCATATTATAACTGATCACTTCTTCAGCCTTTGGAGCAGCCTTAATAATTGTTTGCCTAAGCTTCTCAAGAATTGGTCTTACTTCCGGAGGAAATGAGCTTATATATTCATCAACAGTTTTGAACTTATGAGCTTCCATATTTAAGATTTATTTTCCGTGCTTCATAACTTCAGCTGGAAATTTATCAGCTATAAGATTAAGATTGATATTATGCTCAAGAAAGGCCTTTAGGCCATCCAATACTGTTGTAAAACCTCCTGTTGAATCTTTAATTGCTTCAAGCAACTCATCCCCTGTTTGATTAAACCCAAAGTGCTTAATCGTAACATAAGTAGAACCATCGCTCAGGGTTTTAAAATCAAAATCTACAGTTGTAGCAGGCTCATCCCATTCGATAATGATCTTCTTGCCAGGTATTATCTCCTTAGCAATTACAGTTGTAGAAACGTCATACATTTCCCATTTCCAGACTACTTTCTTACCAACCTCCAGCTTGTCACTTCCATAAGTGAACCAGAAATTCTTTGTAATTTCAGGATCTATAAAGGCTTCAAAAACCTTTTCAGCGGATTTTCTGATGAGCATTTGACATTCGGAACCTTTCATATTTATCTTATTTTTTATTCTAAAGTTTTACTTCCCTTTCTTACGCCTCTCTGTAACCTGCTGGCCACCTATGCCCCAGTTATCAGTCGATACTTCATCAATGACTACAACTGTTGTTTCTGGATTTTTATTAAGAACTATCTTAAGTAGCTCCGTAACACCCTCGATTAATTCAGCTTTCTGCTGCGATGTCACATTCTCATCGGTAATTTTTATATTGACGTATGGCATAATGTTTTGATCTATAAAAATGAATCTATAAAAAGAATATTAATTATTCAAACCTTTTTTGTCTAATAGAAAATCTGTCTTTAAATCAGATAATTTTCCAATAGCTAATATTCAGAACAAAGTTTTTCAAATACAAATAAATTCACTATCAAATTGTTCATCAATAACCTATATCATTCATCTACAATGACAATTCACTTCTTTTAATAATTAATAATCATTTGTTCAAAAATTTATAAACTAAACGAATCCATAAAAACCTGAATATAAAAAACTTCATTCCAGTAAATGTTTTTTCTTTGGTGAACAAGCTCTGATACCTTTTGAAATCCCTGCTTACTTGTTTATTTTTACTTTACAACTACTATGATGATGCAAAGAATTATTTCCTTCTCTCTGATTTTCAGTTTCTGTTTTATATTAATTATTCAGTCCTTTAGTCAGAATAGCCTTAAAACCCATTCGGACACTTTAATAACTCAACAAGATTCCCTCACAAAAAAAAGAGAACGAGGATTCCGAAAAAACTCTGACCTGGCTGCAATTTTCTCAGATTCTACAAAACTTACAAGCAGTGACTATCAGATTCGCATAGAGAAAAATTATGCTATTCTCTCTTTGATTAAAAACAAAAGTGATCTGGGTCCTGGCATTCGTAATATCCAGCGAAAACTTGCTGACAGTGACTCTGCATTACTCGTTTTAAAAGATAATATCCTAAACAACAGCCAGGCTCTGGGGCTCAGAAATCTTCAGATGTTCCGGAGTTTATTAAATGACATTCATAACGATATAGAAAAACAGAGCCACCTACTCGATAGTGCAGAAGCTACTCTTAATAGTTTAAAAAATGAGTTGAAGGTAATGATGAAAGATACAGTCATCAGAAGCCTGATGCGTGATTCTGTTAACAGAAAACTTTTTGCTCCACAGCTAAAAGAAATGCGGGAGGCATGGCGCGCCGGAACTTCCAGATTAAAAGAAAGTATTACACTCATTAATTTACTCCAGACGCATAATTCAGCCAATGCTGTAATTACATCTACCTTGCTTGAAAAAGTTAACAACCTTCTGCTTACCTCATTCTCCAGGGTATTCAGCAAGGAAACTTATTACCTTTGGGAGCCATTGCCGCATCAATCATTAAATCAATTGCGGCAATCATATGAGAAAGCTCGTATTGGTGAAAGAAAAGCACTTAATTATTATTTTAAAGACAGTCTTAACAACAGACTATTTCTGCTTGTTATCGGCCTTATTTTTGGAATATGGCTTTACAGAAATATATACAGGTTAAAAATATCAGACTCATTGGATAAGGTCCAATATCTGGAGATTGAATACCTTTATCCTCATTTTATTGCGTCATCCTTTGTTCTCATATTTACATTAGCTCCTTTTTTTGATCTGGATGCACCTTCGGTTTATATAGAATCGATGCAGTTTTTGTTAATTCTGACTCTTACATTCATCTGCTTTAAGAAATGGCCAAGAAACCTCTTTATTTATTGGCTTGCAATGATAGTCCTTTACATTTGTTTTTCATTTACCCAATATATACTACTTCCAGGCCTTATTCAGAGATTCGGCCTTATTTTACTCAATGTACTTTCTGTTATATTCGGATCATTATTCCTGAGAGGCTTAAAGAATCATTTGCAGTTGCGTGGATTCCTGAAATTTGTCATTATCCTGCATAATGTAATGAACATCCTTGCAATCCTGTTCAACGTGTTTGGACGATTCTCACTGTCTCAAATCCTTGGAAACACTGCCATATTCTCCTTTACACAAGCTATAGGTCTTGCTATATTCAGCAAGATATTCATAGAAGCAATACTACTCCAAATCGAAACAAGCAGAATCAGACAAGGCTTTAAAACTAATTTTGATTTTCATGCGGTCATAAAAGACTTTCAGGGACTTGTAATGTTTACTGTTATTCTGTTATGGATTATCGTATTTACAACAAACCTGAATATATATAATACTACCAAAGATGCCGTTGCTATTCTTATGACCAAACAACGAGCTATTGGTAGCGCCAGCTTCACACTTGGAGGGGTAGTATTATTTTTCCTCATTATCTGGGTAGCTCACCTGCTTCAGAAATACGTTGGATATTTCTTCGGAGATACAGGTAATGAAGATATTCAAAACAAGAATCAACGCTCAAGAATGCTCATAGCAAGACTTGTGGTTCTTTGCGCAGGTTATTTGCTTGCTGTAACAGCATCAGGACTCCCTGTTGATAAAATCACCATTGTATTAGGAGCTCTTGGTGTAGGTATCGGACTTGGCTTGCAGAATATCGTTACAAACTTTGTATCTGGTATTATTCTTATTTTTGACAGACCTCTTCAGGTTGGTGACTCTATAGAAATCGGAGACAAAACAGGAAAAGTCAGAGAGATCGGGATTCGTTCAAGTACGCTATTAACAGGCGACGGTGCCGAAGTGATTATTCCTAACGGTGATATTTTATCTCAACACATTACTAACTGGACTTTAAGCAATACACAGCAAAGGCTTGCTATTTCAATGACTGTAAATGGAAATCAGGATATTGAAAAAATCTCTAATACCATAAAAACATCCATATCCTCTTCGTCCTATGTAAAAGCTAACTCAATACCCGAAATCGAATTTATAGCTCTTAAAAAAGAAGTATGCGAATTAAAGATACATTTTTGGTGTAAAGATGTTTACAAGGCGGAGGAAGCAAAAAGTAACATCATCTATCATTTATTTAAAGAGTTTGGAGAAATTAATATTTCAATAAAAGGATAATAATATATCGAGGAATCTTTCCTATAAGCTTGCCTTCCCAAAGTTTCATTTTATGAAATTTAGACTCTGGGAAGGCATATTTCTTTCTTATTTTTTTTAAGTATTTCCTGCTAAAAATTTCTACCATTGTGAAATTTAAATAAATCTGGGTTAATAAACATTAAGTTCATTTCAACTAATATAACTCTACATTATTGGCCCTTTCCCTTTGATATACTCTTTATGGGATAAAAACATTCCAACAAAGAAACAGTTTATATCCAAACTAATGAAGTCAATGAAACTATAGGGATATTATGCAAGACGACGATAAACCCCAACTTTCCTTTAACAAACTTCTTACTAAAAATCCTGTACATGCTTCATTTCTTTTTGCATCTCAGCGTACAGGATTAGCTTTTCAGAGAACTCGTCTGAGCGCAGACAGAACATTAATGGCTGTTATCCGAACTTCCCTGTCTCTGATAAGTTTCGGATTCACAATTTTCCAGATTTTCTGGCACCTAAAGGAGGAATTCCATAAACATTGGAGATCACTGATGCCTAGAATATTAGGATTCATCCTTGTTATACTTGGCATCTTAATGCTAGTCATTGGAATCGCTTATCAGGTAAGGTTTATGAAACAGATCCGTATTGAAAGAGAAGATATGATGAATAAGGGCCTCCTTCCGGATGAAGATAAGTTTCCCGTTTCCTTCACATTGATTATTGCTACACTCTTACTTTTTGCTGGGATTTTTGCCGCCATATATATGGGAATCCAAGTTCTAAAACCTAACATCAACCTTCCTTAAAAAAGACAACAACACCCCAAAAAAACTATTAAACACAAAAAACATCATCATATTCAACACCAAAACATCTTTATTTTACATAAAAACACCATAAATACCCCTAAAATTTTGACCAAAAATTAAAAAAGTTATTTTTATCCTGCACAAGGGATTTTTTGTCCTGTAATTCCCTTAAATTATCTTTTACCTTTAATCAAAGAAATCATATGAAAGATCTGCCAGTATTAACGATCAGTAATTTTGAAGATTACAATCATTGCCACCATTGTGGTAATAGTTTCTACATCAGAAACTTGGACAAGCACCTAAAAGACAATTTGTTTCTGGACAGGCCTCATGGACATGATTTCTTTATTTTACTTTTCATAACAAGTGGATCTGGAATGCATAGCATTGATTTTAAAAATTACCACGTGAAAGCCGGCAGCTTATTCCTGTTATCTCCCGGACAAGTACATCATTGGAATTTATCTTCTGACATTAATGGATACATTTTATTCTTTACCAAAGAATACTTTCAGTTGGACTTCAATTACAATAAACTTTTAACACTGCCATTCTTCTATACTCATATCAATTCCCCCTGCATGGAGATTAAAGAAGAGGATATTGAACAGGTTTCAAACATATTTAAAAAGATTGATGATGAGTATCTGAACAAAAGAAAATTATTCCATGATGTTATCAGGCTTAATCTTAAGATGCTGCTGATCGAACTGGAAAGAAAATATACCGGAAATCAGCAAGCATCCGGTCTTATGCAATACCAGATGAATCAGTTGCATAAGCTGGAGACATTAATTGATGCGCATTATAAGGAGCATAAGCAAATTTCCGAATATGCAAGCATTATGAATATCTCCATTAAACAGCTGAATACGCTATGTAAAAAAGCCCTTAATAAAACTCCGGGTGATTTATTACAGGAACGATTGATCCTTGAAGCCAAGCGGCTTTTGGTTTATTCAGACAATTCAATCAGTTCAATTGCATATAGTCTTAATTATACGGATAACTCATATTTCATAAGATTATTCAGAAAGCTGACTACCATGACTCCTGAGCAATTCAGGATAGTACAACTTTCAGAATGCATCAGTTAAAACTCCTTGGCTTGGCTTGGCTTTTGACGCAGACTTTAAAATTATACCATAACCTTTATTAAATTAATTATGATCAGCAAAATCGAAATGACCGAAGCCATTATTACAGCAAAAACAAAAAAGAAAACCACATGGAAAGAAATATCAAACTGCATTGGTCTTTCTGAAGTTTTTACAACCTCTGCATGTCTTGGACAAAATACACTTTCTAAATCAGAAGCAGAAAAACTGGGCACTTTTCTGGACCTAAGTTCTGAAGTAGTAAATACCTTACAAGTTTTCCCAACCAAAGGACCAGGTCAGGAAATATCTACAGATCCTCTTATATACAGATTCTTTGAAATTTGTTTTGTTTATGGACCTACACTTAAAGAAGTAATTCAGGATAAAATGGGAGACGGAATTATGAGTGCCATTGATTTTACAATGAACGTCGATAAGGTAGAAGACCCCAAAGGGGACCGGGTTGTTGTGACAATGAACGGGAAGTTTCTACCATATAAGAAATGGTAATAAAATGCCCTTAATTATCCTTGCAAAATTTCAACATTTTGCAGGGATGATTTCGATTTTTTAATATCAGCAAAAGAGGTAAATAGTTTTAACCTCATTCTTAACAATCTTACCGAAAGACGCTGGAAAATAACTCATAAGATTTCAATCTGTCCTCAAAATCAAATGCTGCATTTACTGCCATAATTTCATTGACATCGTATTCATCGGCAAGTATAGTCAGCTGCTTCCTGAGCTCTTCCGGAGTTCCTATTGCAAAGCGATGACTATTAAAGGTAATCCTTTGTTCTTCAGCCGGGCTGTATTTTACATCTTTAATTTCTTCGAAGGTAACAGGATCAAACCGGCCTTTAGTTTCAAGCTGCAAAAATCTGTAATTTAACACAGCTTTCACTTGTTCATTCCTTTCCTTTGAGTCGGAGCAAAACATAAAAAGAGCAACCAATACCCTGGGTATTCTGAGCTGTTCAGAAGGTTTAAAGTAATTCCTGTAAACTTCCACAGCCCTTGCTCCTCCGTTAGGATTAATAAAATGGGCAAAAGCAAATGCCATTCCCAAATGTGCAGCAAACAAACCACTTTGTCCACTGGAACTTAATACCCATTGTTCCGGGATACCTTTAACAACAGGGGTTGCCAACACCTTTCCCTTATCAGATTCAGACTTAAGGGAATCACTGAGATAACCTTGAAGATCTTGAAGCTGCTCTATAAAATCCTGTTCACTGAAATGATTATGTGGATTAAGCAATGAAGCTGTGAGTCTATCTCCTCCCGGAGCGCGACCTACACCAAGATCTATTCGACCTGGAGCCAGAGCCTCCAGTATTCTGAAATTTTCAGCGACT
This sequence comes from Sporocytophaga myxococcoides, assembly GCF_000775915.1. NCBI lineage: Bacteria > Pseudomonadati > Bacteroidota > Cytophagia > Cytophagales > Cytophagaceae > Sporocytophaga > Sporocytophaga myxococcoides. The sequence continues at coordinate 272,808 of NZ_BBLT01000005.1, read as the reverse complement.
TTTAAAGCGCTGTAATGAGGCAACATAACACCACCAGAACCTATCCTGATTTTTTTTGTCTGAGATGCCAGGTACCCCAATAATACTTCTGGAGATGAACCCGCAACAGAATACATATTATGATGTTCTGAAACCCAGAAACGGTGATATCCCAGATTATCAGTAAGCTTTGCTAGTTCTACAGTAGCTGCCAATGCTTGCTCTGCTGTCCCTCCCTTAGGGATATGCGACTGATCTAAAACACTTATATACATTTTAATATCTTTAACATACTGATATTCAACAATAGCACAAACTAATTTGGTTTCCCTTGTATCACAAGGATTCCAGGAGTCTAATGTAAAATACATAATTGCATTTTTCAACACCCAAACTTTAATTTTACCACTCATTTTCAGAATTACCACAAAAAAAATATCTACCTTTAAATAACCATTTATATACTAACACATGAGAATATTACGCATATCAACACCCCTCCTTATGTTGTTTTTTTCAATTCAGTCATTTTCACAAAACAAATTGGATTCCCAAAAAATGGCAGAAAAGACTGTACAAGAACTTAACGACCGGATGCTACTTACTCCTCAGAAAAAAGATTCTCTCATTCTTATTTTTAATAAATACTATTCTGAAAAACATCTTAATCGAAGTAAAGACAACGAAAAGTTTGCTAAAGCAATAGAGCAAAACAGAGATATAAGTGTCAAACAAGTACTTTCCCCTTTTAGCTATCAGGAATACCTTAGGTATATTGAAGAGCAAAAGAGTAAAGTAAAGTCAAAAGACAGAGTAAGACACGGAGAAAGAGAAGGTTCAACCAATCTAATCGACTTTTAATAATATTCGTATTTATTTCACCTTAAATGAAGAAAAAAATTATTTATGGAGCATTGCTCCTGCTTATTGCAATTCAGTTTGTTAGACCAGAAAAAAATCAAGGTTTAGCTGATACTCCAAATGACGTAACACACCATATTGATGTTCCGGAAAGTACATTAAAAATCCTGAAGACTTCTTGCTACGATTGCCATTCAAATCATACAAATTACCCTTTGTATTCAGAGATCATGCCTTTTGGATGGTTCCTTGCTGACCATGTAAAGGATGGTAAAAAGCATTTGAACTTTTCAGACTTTTCAAAATATACCAAAAAGAAGATTGATCATAAACTAGAGGAGACTGCTGAAGAAGTTGAAAAACATGAAATGCCGCTATCCAGTTATCTAATCATGCATTCAGAGGCAAGACTAAATGAAAGTCAGACTCAGGAAATTATTGAGTGGGTTAATAGAGAGAGAGCTAAATTGCAGGCTTCTGGGCTTTAACGCTTTACAAGAGGCAATAAAAAAGAGCAAGTTTGATGCTTGCTCTTTTTTTTTATGTTAATTTAATTCTAACCTTACCTAAAGTTATCTTTAATTATTTATTCCTATTGTCTTTTCCGCTTCCTTTCCCCCTTACCGGTGCCTGACGTTGCTCACTACCACTCTGACTTCCGGAAGACACATCAGACATATTAGTTCCATCACCTCCGCCTCCCTCTTTCAGATCATCATTATTGATAAGCTTCCTTCTCTTCTTAGGTTTTGCATCCTCCATAGTCATCTTCCCTATTTTGTAAGAGAAGGTTACCTTAAAGTTCATATTATGAAGGACATTGGTACTCTTCTGATTGATAACAGGAGACACAAGTTCACTTCTTATTCTGAATGAAGTGTTAAAGAAGTTTTCTGCTCCCAATCCAACACTTCCTTTACCATCTTTAAGTTGTTTTCTGAAAGTAAGACTATATATACCAAATCCCCCCTGATATCCTTGTAATTGAACTTTTCTTCCTCTATAAAAACCAAACAACTGTGCTTCCCAGCTTTTAGGTAATTTATAAGCTGCCATTAATCTATAATTAGCAACCCACCCCTCATTGCTTGCATTGTATATAGGGTCAGGTACATTATTTCTTAATACGGCATAATACACATCGGTTCCTCCGTTTAAGCTGAACTTATCCGATAACTTAACATTGGCAAAAATACTGAAGCCATAACTGTTTTCGCTTCCTATATTCTGGTAAGTAGTTACGATGGTATCTCCCTTTACATTTCTTACGCTTTGAATGGCATTATTAGAGTTTTTTGCAAAAGTAGAAATCGTCAAAGAGCTTCTTTTTATATAAGCATTGTAAGCCAATTCAAAATTATTAGTGTATTCCGGGTCAAGATTCGGATTTCCAAAAGATACATTAAGAGGATTCGCTGCCTGAAGGTTGGGATTCAGATATCTTAATGAAGGCCTCTGGATTCTTCTGTTATATGAAGCTTTGACAATGTTTCCGCTTTTCAGCTTTCTTGATAGGTTGATGCTTGGAACAAGTACACCGTATGATGGAATATCAATAGATTCTCCCCCGTTTTGAAGTCTTGCATCAATGGTGGTGTATTCATATCTCAGACCAACCTTTGCACTGTACACTTTCTTTAATGTCACCGTTGCCGCACTGTATGCAGAAGCTACATTCTGATTGTAATTAAGTCTGTTACTCAAATCATTATTAGTCAGCTCAGAAAAGGGCCCCTCACTGCCCGGAGCAGAGAAATACTTATAATCACTCGTAACGTTTCTGTAAATATTTTTAACACCAACCTCAAGCATCACAGTAGAATCAATAGGCGTCTGGTAATCAGCCTGGAATGTAGCTTCCTGATTATAACTATCATTTAAGTTCTTTAACCTGCTTACAGTTGCAAGACCGAAATTGTCCATAATAGAATTTGTAAAGTCGTTAACGCTTTTACTCCTGCTGTACAAAGCCATAAAACTCAACTCCCTCATAGGTTTCTTAAAAAGGCGAGTATAATTTAGGTTAAAATCAAGATTAGTATTGTTGTTTTTGGAGAAGACATTTCTTATTCCTATGTTCTCCAATGCCCCCCCCTGATAAGTTTCTGTAGTAAGATCATCCTGAAAGTTCTTGCCATTTCTGAATCCAATTTTTGCAGAGGCTGACAACAAGTTGTTCTTATCAATGTCATAGTCCCATCCAAACTGATAATTGCCATAGCCATGGAAATTTCTGGTGTTTGCATACTGAACATTTTCGTTCATCTCACCGGTTTCACTAATTGTTGTCTGAGTATTTCTAAAACTTCCAGGAGTATTATAACTCCATCTGCCATTACCTCCCAGAGAAAATCCCATCTTCCCTTTTCTATAGCTGCCGTTCAAACCCAAACTAGACGCCCTTAATCCAACACTACCATCAATACTCACCATAGCACCTTGCAGATTATTTTTTTTGGTAATAATGTTAATGATACCTGCAGATCCTTCTGCATCATATTTTGCTGATGGAGAAGTAATCACCTCGACGGACTTAATCATATCTGCTGGGATCTGTCTTAATGCATCTGCAACGCTTGTAGCAGTAATTGTCGATGGTTTATTATTTATGAGGACTTTTACGTTTTCACTACCTCTAAGGGAAACATTCCCATCAAGATCAACAGAAAGCATTGGCACCTTTCTTAACACATCTGTTGCATCACCACCTTTATTGCCTGCATCATTTTCTGCATTATATACTGTCCGGTCTACCTTTTCCTCAAAAACAGGCTTTTCACCAACAACAGTAACTTCTTTTAATTGCTGAACGGTCTGGCTTAGTTTAATTTCACCAAGGTCAATATTTTCTTTGCCTTCAGAAACAGAGATTCCTTTTATTACTTTCGTATCATAACCGATAAATGAAATTTCGATATCATAGACACCTGCGTCAATTTTAGTAATATCAAATTTACCATTTTCGTCTGCCATTGTACCATTTACAGGATTCCCGGATTCCTGGCTTATTATTGCAACAGTTGCAAAAGGAACAGATGCACTATTTGCTGAATCTTTAATAACGCCTTCAATCTTACCTTTACCCTTGGAAGGAGCAGGTATAGCAGATTTTTCAGCTGGTGGCTGGTTCTGTCCTAAAATGATATTAGAAAATGCTAATAGAATACAAAAAACGATTGAGTACTTCACCTCTTAACAATTTATTTAAAACAGTTTAAAATTAGTATTTAAAGTTGAAAGTATATAACCATTCATATTTGAAAATCAACGGTTGGTATATTAACTTGGAGTAAACATTCTGAAACTCAAAGATCCTGACAAGCTTATACCTAATTAAATTTCCATTAAAACTTTTAGTCACAAAATCAATGAGACAATAATCCTTTACAACTGTCAAAAAAATCATAAACTAAAACAACACAAAAAGCTGATAATAAAACACATTCCCAAAAATATCCTTCTAATTAACATCTTTTCTTACCTCTTTTACCTTTACAATTACATTTTTGCTAAGTTTGAAGTCTTTAATGTTAAAGAATTGTTAAAAAAATAAACATTTTTAGCTCAGGAAAATTAAAGTTTAGTTAGCTCAGGCAAAACAATTGAAATAATATATAAATCATGGCGATTTCTAAAGAAGATACCATTCAGGCTATCAAATTATCCCAAATCATTCAAGACCATTTTGACAAAAACAAAAATTGTGGTTCACTTAGTACAAATGATATGTATGAGTTTATCTACAAAAAAGGAATAAGCAACTGGGATAAAAACAGCACTGGTAAATTCAAAGATTTTCTAAAAAAATTATCTAACAACAACGCACTAGACCTGATCCCTCAATGTAGAGCAGAAAGTACTGGCAGATCTGTTAGCTGGTATTTTGAATCTACGCCCGGGAAAGTCATTAAAGCAAGAAAGTTGGTGCCACTTTCTGAGGCAAAAAATGTAGTTGCGAACTAAGAAAACAGAGACCTTTAACCTGGTCTCTTTTTTTTTACCATTAATTCTCTTTTTTAGCAACTTCCCAATATTTTTATATACAAAAACAATCACTTGATATTCGCCCTATTCTAAATAAAATTGTTTTTCATAAAGAAAAAAGAAGGTATGTTAAAGCTCCTAATAACTGCGACATCTTTGATCCGTAAACAAAGGAATTAATCCTCACTTGAACCGAAGAAAACCTTGGCTTTTTAAAATAAAACAAACACGCCCTTTAATTTTGTAATAAAACCACCTCAGGAGAAACTGGTTTAATAGTGAAGAGAGTTGGTTCAATTTTCTTATCTAAAGTTGAAATATTTGATGAAAAGGATAAACTGATTGGCAAGCTCAAAAAAAGTTTTTTCTATAGATCGGAAATTGATGCTGAAGTGGCTAAAAAAAAGAGCGGATCTAGTAAAGAACTATTCCTGAAAGCGGAAGACGAAAAGTAGATAGTAAAAATAAGTCTTTAAATGACAACCGAAATGAAAGTATTAGATTTACTTACTTTTTTAGATGAATTAAAGGATGAGGTCTATAGCAAATAAAAATGCCGGAATAAAGGCTAGCTCTTATTCCGGCAACATTTTTATATAGCCACCTTTAAATTACCTGAAAACTTGTAGCTCCTGACAGTTTGCCATCCAGATAAACCTGCATAAGGTGTTTACCTGGCTTATACTCGCTTCCTTTCTCAAAAACAAAGTTAATATTTTTACTTCCAGAATATTCAAAATCTTTGTTAACAGTATAAGGAATTTCCTTTTCCCCGACTTTTAACATACCTCCGCCTTCAAAAGGATTGTACAATGTTTTTCCTCCAGGTTCAACTAAACGCACAGTTACTTCCACACGTCCTTTGGATGATTCAGGAAAAGCTGCCAACACTATTCTGAATTTAAGCTTATCCTTAGGTTTCAAAGAAATAGCATCTGCTTTTATTTCCTTGCCATTAACAATAGCGACAATGTTGATTTCTCTTACTTTTAATGTTGTTTTAACAGGAGCTGTTTTGGAAAAAGCGTCAGAGACTTCGTCCGTATTTTCAGAATCCAAACCACTGGCAGCATTAGCTTCAAATTCAACACCCTCTTCTGCTTCCTCTGCTTTTTTAGATATAGCTTCTTCGAATTTAACCAGCTCTTTAATGAGGTATTTTACATTCGCTTCGTTACGGGCATACTCTTTTTCCTTTAACTTACGGGTTGCCTTCTGCTTTTGAATTTCGTCAAAAATGTATTCCAGTTCCGTTTCTTTTGATTTTAATTCACCCAAAACCAAAGCAAATCTATTAGACTCTTGCTTTACCGAATCTTTCATTACTTCATTCTCCAGTTGCAATGCTAACAAATCAGCTTTTAACTTTTCAATTTCACTTGATTTTTTAACAATTAGGAGACTGTCCTGTAAGATGCGGTTTCTCTGGGACATAATAATTGAATTTTTCTCTACTCCACTATATATAAAATAAGCCAGGGCAATAGAGATTGATAAAAAAGCTATAAAAAACAGCTTTTTCAGATCACTTTTGGTTGAGTTTTCATTTGTTGACATATGAATTTATTTTGGGAGAAAATTGGGATATGCTTCCATTCCATGCTCAAGCTGGTCAAGGCCTTCAACTTCTTCTTCTATACTTATCCTGATACCTATGGTGTATTTCAGAATCAGAAATACAATAAACGAAAACACAAAAGATGCAAAACCTGCAGCAGACATGCCTGTGAGCTGGGCAATAAGCTGGTCTATTCCGGCTTTATTTCCAAACAATCCGACAGCAAGTGTACCCCATAAACCACAGGAAAGATGCACCGACAATGCTCCTACAGGATCATCTATTCTAAGTCTGTCGAAAACCATAACTGAAAACACCACAATCATTCCTGCTACTGTTCCAATTATGATACTGTCCAGAACACCCATTTGATCTGCACCGGCAGTAATACTTACAAGCCCTGCAAGGATACCATTCAATGTCATACTCAAGTCAAAAGATCTGCTTATTGAAAAAATAGTAATGCTGGACACAATACCTCCTGCACATGCTGACAGGCAGGTCATTACCAGCACCCTAGACACCTCCCCTGGATCAGCTGATAGCACAGATCCTCCGTTAAAACCAAACCATCCGAGCCAGAGCATAAAGGTACCAATCACTGCTGAAGTCATATTATGACCAGGAATTGGGTAAATATTATTACCTTCATATTTGCCAAACCTGGGCCCTAGCAGCAATACAGCCGCCAGTCCTGCCCAGCCACCGACTGAGTGAACGAGAGTGGAACCTGCAAAATCATGAAAGCCTATTGTATTAAGCCATCCATTTCCCCATTTCCAACTACCAATAATCGGATAGGCAAAGCTTACAAACAATGCTGAAAAAATTATAAAACTGATTAGCTTGATTCTTTCTGCAACAGCTCCGGAAACAATGGTAGCACATGTAGCAGCAAACATCCCCTGAAATAAAAACTCTGTCCAAAATGTGTAACCAGAGCTATAATCTATTCCTTCACCACCATCCGGAAGGAATAATCCAAATCCTTTAAAACCTATAAAATCATAAGAAACTCCCTTTTGAAAGCCAGGATACATCAGACCATACCCCACTAAAGCAAATGAAAGCAAACCAATACAGGGAATAATCACATTCTTAAATAAGATATTGGTTGCATTTTTTGCTCTTGACAAACCTGATTCAAGAGTAGCAAAACCAAGGTGCATAATAAATACCAGGATCGTTGCCACCATCATCCAAAGATTATTAATTACGAAACTACTTTTCTGAATTTCATGGGTTTGAGCAAGTTCTGCACTTTTTGCAGCAGCAACTGAATCCTTTATAGACTGAATCGCCTGAAGAAGTTCTGCTCTGATCAGTTCAGACTGATAAGAATCAGTTGCAGTGCCATGAATAGTGTCATAAATGATATCCTGCATATTGTAATAATTTAGATTTTAACTAACTCCGCGACATCGAAAATTACAATTTTCCCATCTCCAACCTGGCCTGTGCTTGCTGCCATTTTAATGCTATTTACCACCTCTTCACAATCTTCTGAAGGCACTATGATTTCTATAGACCTCCTTGAAACAGAAGCATTATCAACAATAGAAGTACCCCGATAAGCACCTTTACTTTCACGATGAAAAACAGCATCTTTAACATCGTAATAGGTAAAAACTTCTATCCCAATTTTGTGCAATGCACTCCGAACTTCCTCAAATTTCGATGCCCTGATTATTGCCTGAATTTTTTTCATGAAGTTAGAATAATCAAAATCTATTCGTTTTCAATTTATATAATTTTTTTTATATTCATAAAAAAGATTCGCAATTTTAAATATTACAAACTTCCTCATTTCTTTACCCCTGTTTACTTTTTCTGAAATTTTAGCATGAATTTGACTACATATTTTAACAGAAATTTAATTTTTAACCTACTTTTATCTCAGAATGGCTTAGAATTATATAAGTAAACCCAAAGTTCTTTTTTGAACTAAAACAATATTAAAAATAGAAGAATAATTAAAAATATTATAAATATAGTCCTAAAATGAAACAATATAAGCATCATGCAATCATCATAACTACAAGGCATCGAAAGCTTATTAATGAATTAAGATTAAAGGCAAAAGAATTTTTTATTAAGGATATGCAAGCCAAAACCGGCCCTACTCTGATAGGAGAAATTACTCCCAGTATCATTGGTGAATTTTATACCATGGTCATTTTTCCCGATGGAAGTAAAGAAGGATATGAAACTTCTGAAGAAGCGGATAATATTCGCTGTAAAATTGTTTTAGCCATAAAAGAACTCAATCAAAAAGCTGGAAACCAGGAATTAAGTTTTGTAGAGGTAACTTATGGATCAGATAACGAACCAGCTGCAATTTTAAATACAAATTAAAATATCAGTCTAAAATCTCTACTTCATCAACAATGTATTTAGTATCACCTCTCCAGTCAAACTGGAAAAACTTTTCATTATAATGTACTTTTACTCGTTTTCCATTAAGCAATGCGTTTTGTAATTTACTCTTCAATTCATCTTCAGAACCTTTTACTGAAAATTTCCAGATATTTGAAACGCTTACTGATGGTTGCTGTTCATTTAGAACCATCCCAAGATTGAGTTCACCCTCATATGTTTTAAATAGAACTCCTCTCTTACTGAATTTTATCATTGTTCCTGCCCTGTATCCATCACTATAATTGCCGAATAAAAAATACCCTCCTACTCCTAATATTACCACAATAACAATAAGTCCAATTATCTTAAGTTTTGCCATGAGAATTTTGAAATTCTCAGAAAAACTGTCTTTCAATACTTTTGTTCTTTAAAGTTCCATACCTTTGGTTAGCTAAATAATATACAGTGCAGCCAGATCCGGAAATTCTAATCAAAATAGTAAAAACAAAAATGCCTTTTGGCAAATACAAGGGTACCTTGCTGTGTGACCTTCCTGTCTCATACCTTGAATGGTTTCAAAAAGAAGGATTTCCAGACAACAGCCTTGGAATGATGTTGGCTACTGTCTTCGAAATTAAAATCAATGGACTTCAGGACATCCTGAATAATCTGAAAAAAATGTATTGAGACTGTCTGATTACCCGGCTTTGAATACTTTAAGAAAGCTCAAACTGCAGTTTATTAAGGTTTCTGTACAAACCATTATCAAGATGGATCAGCTCATCATGAGTCCCACATTCCTTTACTAATCCCTTTTCCAGCACGACAATTTTATCTGCATTTCGAATGGTTGAAAGTCTGTGTGCGATCACAATAGAGGTACGTCCTTTCATCAAGCTGTCTAAAGCTTTTTGTACAAGCAGTTCAGATTCACTGTCAAGTGAACTTGTAGCTTCATCAAGAATCAGAATTGCAGGATCTTTTAATATTGCTCTGGCAATAGCCACCCGCTGCCTTTGTCCACCGGAAAGTTTGACACCTCTTTCCCCTACTACCGTATTATAGCCTTCAGGGAAGCTACTTATAAAACCATGTGCGTAAGCCTTGCGGGCTGCCTCTTCCACTTCTTCCCCGGTGGCATCCGGTTTTCCATAAGCTATGTTTTCAAAAATTGTTCCTCCGAAAAGTAATACATCCTGAGGCACAAAAGCCATTTGCTTTCTCAATTGAGATAAAGGATAACTTCCCGCATCCTTCCCATCAAATAATAAAGCTCCTTCTGCAGGATTGTAAAATCCTAAAAGCAAAGAGACCAAAGTACTTTTGCCTGCCCCGCTGGGACCTACAATGGCTATCTGCTGACCCAAGCCTGCTTTAAAGCTAACATCTTTTAATATCTGTATTTCAGGGCGTGATGGATAGCTAAATGCCACATGCTTTAGCTCCACAGTTCCTTCAATTCTGAAAGCTTCCTGTACAGGCTCATCCTTGATGTTTACATTTTCAGTGACTTCACCAAACAGTTCTTTTACTCTTTGTGTGGCTCCCAATGTCTTCTGTAATTGTGAATACAGCTCCGCAAAACCAGCCATAGATCCTCCTATAAAAGCAGTATATACGACAAAAGCTGTAAGTTCTCCAAACTGAAGGATACTGGTTCCGTACCAAACTACCATGACAATTGCAGCAAAGATGCTAAAGATCATGATTGATATAAATATTCCCCTAAGCTGCGCACTTTTGATAGCAAGCTTTACTACCTTTTCTACACTGATGCTATAACGTTTTAATTCATAAGCTTCATTTGAAAATGCTTTTACATTGGCTATTCCCTGCAATGTTTCCTGGACAATTACTCCAGAATCTGCAAGCTGGTCCTGTGCATCTTTGGATTCCTTTCTTATCCTTCTGCTGAAGACTACCGCAACAACGACGATCACAGGTACTACAGAAAGCATCACCAGAGTGAGCTTCCATGATAGATAGAAAATTAATCCAATACCAATAAGCAATACTACCAGCCCTCTCAACAATTCAGCAAGGACAGAAGAAACAGTATCCTGTATTTGGGAAATATCTGCTGATAGTCTGTTTGATAATTCTCCCACTCTTCTTTGAGCAAAGAACTCCATAGGCATCATGATCATCTGCTTATAAATATCTTTTCGAAGGTCAGCCACGGCATGCTCTCCCACAAAAGAAAAAAGATATACTCTTGAAAATGAAAACACCATCTGAATCGAAAGCACTCCGAGCATAGTCAGCGCAACCAGTCCGGGAGCGATGGCATCTTTTCCAAGACTTATCTGATGTGCATTATCTATAAGCTCTTTTAATAAATATGGAAAAGCCATTGTAGTAACTCCGGAAAGTGCTATGAGCACCAGGCCCAGAATAAATTTAAATCTGTAAGGTATAATGTATTTAAAGACCCATAAATTTTCTTTGATACTTTCTTTACTTAACTTAACCTTCGATAATTCTTCTTTGATAGATCCGTTGCTGCTATAATTTGGTCTTGCCATTTGCTAATTCTGGTTGCTCTCTTATTAAAGAGAAGACGATTAAATGAAGTAAATATTTTAAAGAAAAGAAATTAATGCGTCCTTCTGCTTTGCATAATTATAAAAAAATTCTGAACACATCCTGTACTTAATAACATGAATAGCAATTTACATGAATTAAGAATTAAAATTATCTGAAAAGATCCCTTCCGGGTAGCTCTCAAAATATAACTCGATCAGATTCAACAAGAACCTGAGTCCCACATCCAGCACCTCCTTTATCATGTTATTACTTATTTTAATAAGAGTTAAATTATCAGGATCAATATGGGTGTCCAGGGCCAAAGCAAGTTTTGTTTTTGATGTAGTATTTCCAGGAACAATAGAATTATGATGAACAATTATATTTCTTATTTCCCTGTACATTACAAGTCTTTTCCAATCTTCTGAAATGACCGGCTGACTTATGGGTATAATATTTAAAACAAGTGAATGATATTGATAAACCTTATCCATATCAGACAGCTTCCTTTTAAAAGCAGAATGGTCTGTCACTATTATTTCGCAAAACTTTCTGAATGAATATTCAAAGAAAGAATAAGCAGTTACAAAAAAAGAATTTTGTATTATAGAAGGTGTAAAAGGATAAATCTGAACCTCTTCAAGGGAATATGTATCTACTTCTTTATGTATTGATAATCGATCCTTTACCCCTGTAGAGCCCATTACCGCATCTATAGCCAATTGTATTGACTTTTCACAGTTACTGAATTCAGTATTTAAAATTTGGCTAAATTGTTGCTTGTAGTTCATACAAAAATTTTATCACAGACTTCCGTTTTTTAAATGACTAGTTCAAGTTGCTAAATTAAATAATGTAATTTTTTTTAATGAAAAAGCAAGATGATTATGTGGATAAAAATAAAACCCTTAGAATACAATTTTTACTCATATCTGTTATTATCGTCATAACATTACGAACATTAAGCCGTATAAACATTAAAATTTTATAAAGTTATGAGCTCAGCATTAGAGATAGCAAAGGAAAAACTTGGCGAAATTCACTTTACTAAAGATGATGTTCTAAGTGATCCGGCAAAGAGAAGGCTTAGAAACATTTACCTTAAAAAGGCAGAGCTTCTTGGAAATGGATACAAAGGAAAGGTAAAGATGTTTTTCAAAACACTTGAAGGAAATGTGCTTTGTGTTGAAACCACCATTTGGGAAGCCAATGAAGAATATATAACACTCAAAGGAGGGATCAACATCCCAACCAAATCTATCCTGGAAATCGAATTTTAAGCTGCCTCTTCGAAGAAAATTAAACAGCCTCCGGAAAGAGGCTTTTTTATTTCTTCTAATATTTATATGATCACACCTGAAAGTTATTATTACTTTATCAGGTAAAATTATTCGCCCTGATAAAAATCCTGCAAAGCTCCGAAATATACTTCATTCCAACCTTCTACAATATCGTTGTAATCTTCGTCAGGTATATTGGTATGTCTCAGTTCTACAGAGGTTCCTTTTTTATCCTGGTGTAGAATTATTGTTACGATAGATTCAGTTTCCTGATCTCCAAAAAACCATTCCTGCACAATTTTTTTACCTTCTGTAAATTCTATATTTCTTCCGGAAATACTTCCATCCCAAAGAGAAAAGTCAGACCCAGGAACAGTGGACATCTCTGCTGGCTCTCCTGACCAAAGCTGGATGGTCGCAGGGTTTGTTAATGCAGCAAACACTTCCTCCGGTTCAGCCGGGATAATAAAGTATTTTTTATAATCTTTCACCTCTTATATGCTCTTATTAATAATCATTATAAAAAAAGCATGCCTGAATGATCAGACATGCTTTCTATATTTTCCTTTTAATACTTATTTAGACAACGTTAATGCTCCTACACCGATTTTTCTACCATCACAGTAAAACTCTATTGTGTATTTACCTGGCTTATATCTGCTTCCTTTCATATAAAGGAAACCAGTTGAGCGAGAATTCTCAAGATCCAAAGTCTGCTTATCAGTATAGAAGGTTTTTTTACCATTAACAAGGAAAGTTTTATCACCTTCAAATAGAGTTGCTCCACCTGGCTCAATAAAGCGCATATAGATTTCTTTTTTCCCCTGAGCAAGATCATTCTGAGCAAGAGAAATAGACATTTTTACCTGCTGAACTACCATAGCTTTATAAGCGGGAGCTTGTTTAAGTTCTTTACCTCCGTGGCCTAATGCTGTAATATGAACTGACTCAACTTTCAATGCAGAAGCTACAGATACTTTCTCAGCCAACTCCACCTTTTCATTTACAAGAGCTTTAATAGAGTCATCTTTCTCCTGAAGCTGTTTGTAAAGAGTTTCTTTCTCATACTGAAGATGCTTATTTTCAGCTGATAATGACTGAAGGCTTGCACTTGCCATTATATAGTCTTTTTTGAAGTTTGACAGCTTTTTGTTCAACTGATTAATTGAAAGCTGCTTGTTCTGAAGCTGTGATTTTAAATCATCAAGTTCTGCAAGTTTAGCTCTTTCCTCACTCAACTCCAGACCAAGTTTTTGCTTTTCTGCAATGACGATCTTAAGGCTGTCCTGAAGTCTTGTTATCTCAGCTAACTTACCATTAATATCAGCTTTAAAAGTTTCTGTTGTGCTTTGCAGCTCGGCTTCAGCAACTTTTGCCTGGTCCATTTTGCTGTAGATGAAAAATGCAAGTGCACCAATTAACAATACATTGGTAATCAAACTGGCAACTTTTACAAAATCTGTGCCTCCTCCATTTGATTTTGGCTTGGATTCTTTTTTAGCTTTCTCAGGTTTTGATTTTACTTCCGGCTTAGTCTCCTTTGGTTCTGGTTTAACTATAGCCTTTACTTCCGGTTTAGCTTCAACTTTTGGTTCTTGACTTGCCTCAACTTTCTCAAAAGGAGTTGATTCTGATTGTACAACCGGAGCTGAATCAAACTTTATTTCGTCAGTTTTTTTTGACTCAATCTTTGTCTCCTTTTTAACATCAGAACTAGCTGCCTGATTTTTTTTGTCATTCGGATCAGCAGGTTTCTTCTTGACTGGTCTCATGATCGGTCTGGGACCATTCATTCTAGGTTCTGGGCTCATGAATTATAAAGCTTTTATTAATTGTACTAAAATGTGATTTTTTATAAAAAGATTGACAATTTACATAAACCGTGAAACATCTACAATGTTTTTTAAGTATAAATCTTTTTTTTGTTTAAGCAGATTTTTACCTGGGCAAATGCTTAAAACGACTCTATAAAGCTAATTTTAAGATTTCCATTTGACTATTACAACCTTTCATTGAATGTCCTGACAGGATTTCCCCGCTCCAGGCAATTGTGCTGATTCCATTGACTTTGTACCTTTTTTGATGCTTCATCAGCATTCCAGCCTAAAACTTTGACTTTCAACCCTTCAAGAGCTTCCGATTTATTTTGATATTGAGACCTTCTTTCTGAAGCTACTACTGAAATTCCCGATGGTAAATGTTTTGCCCGAATAGCCGACTCCGTTTTATTGACGTGCTGGCCTCCAGGACCAGAAGCTCTGAGGCTTTCAAAGACCACCTCTCTGTCATTCCAGACAAAAATATCAGCTACATCATAAGCCTTTATTCCGACAAACCAATTTTTCCTTTTATGAAATTTTCTGTAAGGACTCGGAGATATCCACAAAATTGAACCTTCCCAGTTTATTAAAAACTCTTTTCCCCTAATACCTTTTATCAAGACAGAAACTGACAATAGGGTGCCGTTCAATGGTCCAACCTCTTTATCCACGATATTTGCAGAAAGATTTTCTTTTTTAGCTTCTTTAAGGAAGATTTCCAGCACCTTTGCCACCACCTTCCAGCATTCCTCCGGACCACGACCGGAGGATATTTGCACTAAATATTCATTCATCTTATTCCTTATTCATTCTTACAATTTTCGGAAAAAACTTTCCGTGAACATCTACAAGTGAATGCTGAGCAGCCATTACTTTTTCAATGTCTTTATATGCCTGGGGTGTTTCTTCCACTGTACCTCCGAGTAGTGTTACTCCTGCTGAAGATAGCTGCTTCTTCAATGATGACATGGTAAAGGTTTCCCGGGCCCCGCCCCTTGATAGCCTTCTACCTGCACCATGTGATGCTGAATTCAGGGAATCGCTGTTACCTTTACCAACAACAAGAAAACCAGGCGAAATCATATTACCAGGAATAATACCCAATGCACCTTTGCTTGCAGGAGTAGCGCCTTTTCTGTGAACTATTACTTTTTGATCATTCTGCCATTCTTCCCAGGCAAAGTTGTGATGGTTTTCAACCCTTGCTATCGGTTTTTCTCCGATTGCTTTAGCCAGGTTGTAATGAATACGGTCATGACATGCACTTGCATAGTCTCCTGCCAGATTCATACTCTCCCAATATTCCTGCCCTACAGCACTTTCGAGGGACAACCAGGCCAAATGCTGAGCTTCTTTTGGCAGTTTACAAGTATCCATTGCAATTTTCATATAATGCTTTGCAATCTCAGCTCCCAAGCCACGAGAGCCTGAATGAGAAAGAATCGCAAGGTATTTTCCTTCAGGGAGATCAAGTATATTATCAGGACACAGCTCTAACAGACCAAACTCAACAAAGTGATTTCCACCTCCAGAAGAGCCTAGCTGCTTCACAGCCTTACCATGAAGCTTTTTAAGTAAATCTGTATTTTGGAATTCATTTCGATCAAGAATTTCATGTTCCTGAGCAAAAGCAAGGCCTCCATCCATACCAAAATGAGTAAATTCGCCCAATGCTTTCTTTAAATGGTAAGCATTCATTTGGAGGTATTTTTCAGAAAGATCAAAAACAGACAGTGCCATCCTGCAACCTATATCAACTCCCACTGCATATGGAATAACTGCATTATCTGCTGCCAATACACCTCCTACCGGTAACCCATATCCAGTATGAGCATCGGGCATCAGAGCGCCTTGAATTGTTATGGGCAAGCGCATGGCAAGATCCATCTGCCTCTTGGCATTCCCATCTATATCTTTCCCGCCAAAAATCTTATATAGCGAAGGCTCCTCAAGCAACTCATAAGATTTAAATGACTTTGCCTTTACCTTTGTAACAAATGTGCTTGCTAATGGACCCAGCTTCTCATCGTTTATGTATTCATCCGGGCTATCCTTTACAAAGGACAGCATTTCCAATATTTCTTCTTTGGCAATATGTTTAAAATGACGCATTACCAGCGCGATTGCCACGCTGCGGGATACATCGTTATGATAACCTATTTTTGTAAGGTCTTTCGTTTTAATAGTTTGTCTTCCCATATGGGTTTTGACTATATATATAATGTGAGATAAAAATTTATTTGCCCCTTATCAATACAAAGGGCTTGATATTCTGAAGTCTCTGAGACCATTTCAGAAAAAACATTAAACACCATCATAAAACTTTGGATTTAAAACAACTAAACATTTAACAATACTGAAATTTTAAATTCAGAAGGCACAAAAAATACCACCTTTCCCGGAGGAAAATATCTGGAAATAACTTAGCAGGTAAGGAAATCAGGACAAAAACAGAAAATTAATACCGGTAAAAAACGATATTATATTTCAGTAAATCATTCTTTAACAAATTGTAAACAGGTCCAAAATGATACCTAACAACTTGCTGCTTTTGATTTTTAATGAATAAAATAATGAAGATCCTGAGCTTATAACTAAGCTTTCAGTTGTATGGGTAATATGTAGAATAGGTTTGCAACATAATTTCCTCCTTTCAAAAAATTAGGGGATTTGCACTGCAAAGGTAAACTTTTTTTAAAAAAGAAGCACTATAAATGATGCCTTTTATTTTTAAACAAAAGTTACCTAAAAAACTTTAACCTAAAATTGTGACCAACTTGTAAGAAATTACCGGTTATTCCCCTATAATTACACCGTATTTTTCCCTACATTTGATCCGTTTTTTACGAAACCTAACCAGGTAACACAAAAAATTAACCAAATGACCCGAAAATTATCAATTATTCCCTTTATCGTTTTAATTGGCATTGCCTTAATTACTTTATTAATAACAGGTGTTCCAAGTGTAAACACAATTGACTATTGGACGAAGTACAAAGACCAGTTAAGTGCCGGAGACACAGCATGGATGCTCACAGCTGCCGCGCTGGTTCTGTTGATGACTCCGGGATTAGCTTTTTTTTACGGGGGCATGGTGAACCCTAATAATGTAGTATCTACCATGCTACAAAGCTTCATTTGCATGGCTGTCATTTCTGTTCTCTGGATTGTTATGGGCTTCAGCCTTGCTTTCGGAGAAAGCTATGACGGATGGATTGGCAACCCTTTTACGTATTTCTTTTTTAATGGTGTGACAGAAGGGAAACCCTGGATAAATGCACCTACAGTTCCGCTTCTGTTATTTGCCCTTTACCAGCTAAAATTTGCAATTATTACGCCTGCATTAATTACAGGAGCTTTTGCGGAACGTATCCGCTTCACCTCTTATATCCTGTTTATTTGTCTGTTTTTCATTTTCATTTATGCACCTCTTGCCCACTGGACATGGCATCCTGAAGGAATATTATTCAGCCTTGGCGTTCTGGATTTTGCTGGAGGAACAGTTGTGCATATGTCTGCAGGCTGGGCTGCCCTGGCATCTGCTCTTTATTTGCATCAAAGAAAAGAAGCAGAACATAATCCTGCCAACATTCCATTGGTGATGCTTGGAACAGGCTTGCTATGGTTTGGATGGTTTGGATTCAACGCAGGATCTGCACTTGGTGCAAATCAACTGGCTGTCTCTGCTGCGATGACTACAACAGGAGCCTCTGCTGCTGGTGCCCTTGCATGGATTTTCTTTGACACTGTAAAAGGTAAAAAGCCAAGTGCATTAGGCATGTGTATCGGAGCAGTTGTCGGTCTTGTTGCCATTACTCCTGCCGCAGGGTTTGTCACAGTACCACACTCTATATTTATAGGTGTTATCGCCAGTCTTATCTCCAATAAATTGGTAGACTGGAGAACCAGCAAAACGACAGTTGACGACACCCTGGATGTATTTCCATGCCATGGTGTAGGCGGAATGGTTGGAATGATTTTAACAGGTGTATTTGCTACCAGTGCGGTAAACCCAATTATACCTGATGGTGATAATGGTTTGTTCTTTGGAGAAACAAAATTATTCCTTCATCATCTTGCTGCGTTAATTGGTGTGTCTGTATTTGCATTCGGAGGATCTTATCTTCTGCTTATGTTTACCAACTGGATCTCTCCACTGAGAGTAACCGAAGATGACGAAAAAGCGGGTCTGGACTCAAGTCAGCATGGAGAAGGTTATTTATCCTGGGTAAAGAATGACTTTGAGCATTCATAAAAACTTCAATAAAGCCGATCCCTAGAGATAAAATATTACATAAAAAAGGGCAGAAGATTTAATCCTCTGCCCTTTTCATTTAGTCAAAACTAATAAGCCTTTGTTATTTTCACTTCCTGTCCCTGGAATTGAACAACATCCCCCTCCCTTAGTTTCTTCCTTTTCTGAGTTTCAACTGCACCGTTTACCGACACTTCTCCATCTACAATAAAAGTATTTGCTTCTCCGCCTGTGCCTGTCAAGCCTGTTATTTTTAAGAGTTTATTTAACTCTATAAATTCATAACCCTCTAATTCAAATTCAATCATATTTTTTTATTAAACAACCTCAAAGGTAATGATAATTTATTTAACTTATAAATCCCCATACTTTTACACTGAAATTAAGGTTTTAAAGCATTACCAGGTAAAGATCAATAAAACAAACACATCTAATCAACAGACACAAGAAAGTTGTCTATTACCCAAACTTATTACTTTTTATCTAAAAACTCCTCAATCAGTGGAATTGCAAAAGGTTGTCGACTCTCCTGATTAGACATGGATGTAATTTCTCCAATATAATGCCCATGTCCACCGGGTATAATTGCTAGTTGAGAATTAGGAATAAGCTTATACATCTCAACAGCATGTTCCGGTGTCATCACATCTGCGTCACCTATAATCAGTAAGGTCTTTGCCGTAATGGATTTAAGTTGCTTTTCTTGCCAATCTTTAAATTCTGCCATTCTTTTAGCACATTTATCATGCATATTCCGTAAGCCCTGAGGGTTGGCCGATACTTTTATATAGGCATCTTTATATTGCTGAGGCATATAATCAATTGTAGCTTTCTTCATGAACTCCCAGAATTCAGGAGGTGCTCCGCTTCTTTTATATAATGCTGATCCGACAATTATTTTGTCTACTAGTTGCGGATGTCGCATCGCTATTTGTAAAGTTGTCATCCCACCATTACTGAATCCCATGAAATCTGCCTTAGGTATATCTAAATTTTTCAGAAGCATAGCAACATCATCTGCATCCTGTTCAAATGTCAGATCAGCATTTCTGTCGCTTGTCCTTCCATGCGCCTGCAATTCAACTCCGATTAATTGTCTTTGCTTTGAAAGTGCCGGAATTATTCGGCCAAAAGAGGTTTGGATAGTTGAACCGCCTCCATGAATTAATACAAGTGGTTTACCTTCCCCATAAATTTCATAATACATCTTTAAACCATTTACATCAGAATAACCCGTCTTGGGAATAATGCCATCTTCTTTGATAGCCTTTGAAGAAGCATTCTGTTTCATATCTTTTTTCTTGACATTGCAACTTATTAAAATTAAAACTGTCCCTATAAAATATATAACCTGATGTTTTCTTTTCATAAGTTTATTATTTAATCTCCTCAGCCAATCTCTCCAGCATTTGTATCCAGCTCGGATAAGCTCCGGTTTTTGTAGCCAGTTTTTGAGAAACTGTTTGCCGAAGTTTAATAGTCGTTTTACCATTTTCTTCAGAAAAGGTAATGGAAACCAGTGTCTCCATCGGCCAGTCAGGATCCATTCCAGCTTTTACAGGATCAACAGTATTTCCATCTTTATCTGACACTACCATGGTAAATTCAATACGCTCAGGGAAAATAACTTCTTTATAGACACCCTTACACCAGCAGTCTCCATACTGAGGATTATTAATACAAGAGAGGTATTCCCCTCTTTTTCTTATGTCCAGTTTTTTATAAACAATAGTGCAGTTGTGGGGTGCATACCATTTAACCAGTTGCTTTGGATCGGTCCAGGCTTTAAAGACCATTTCACGCGGTGTGCTAAAAGTATAAGTCAGATATACTTCATGATCTGATGCGGCTTTATTTCTTTCTTCCACTTTTTTTCTTTTTTGTTTGTAAGTCTTGAAGGAAATTATCTAATGATTTAAACTGGTTTGTCCAGAACACTTTATATTGATCAACCCAATTTGAAACTTCGCTCAGTTTATCAAGCCTGGCTTCGCAATACCGCTCACGCCCTTGTTGCGTAATAATTACCAACCCACATTCTTCCAGAATTTTGATTTGTTGAGATATTGCTGGTCGACTTATATCAAAGTTCTCTGCAATAGTATTAAGGTTCATAGGCTGCTGTGAAAGCAGACTAATGATCTGCCTTCTGGTAGGATCAGAAATTGCCTGAAAAACATCTCTCCTGGCTGCTACAGTCATTATTATAAATTTTCTTAAACAAAAGTATATGTAAGTAAATGCTTACGCAAATTTTTTACAGATTTTTTATTAAAAAAATCTAAACCAGGATTTAAAAGATTGATAGTTACACAGAATTACCAAGAAAAAATGATACCTCTCCCGCTTTAACAATAATCAAGATTAGATTGCACCACTATATCGGCAATTCCGTCGAATCCTTTATCTCTCCCATCACGAATACACTATGGGTACTTCCTATATTCTCGATAGAAGCCAGCTTATTCATGATGAAATTTTGATATTCGGGCATATCCTTTACCATTACCTTTAACATAAAATCATATTGTCCTGAGACGTTATAACACTCTGTCACTTCTTTTAATGACACGATATCATTCACAAACTTCTTCCCTATGCCTTTTTCGTGCTGCTTTAAAGTGACATTGCAAAAGACAACCAATCCTTTATTCATTTTCTGATTGTCCAACAAAGCGACATATTTCTTAATATATCCATCACGCTCCAGACGTTTCACACGTTCATGAATAGGTGTTGGTGTGAGGTTAAGTTTATTGGCCAGTTCCTTTGTAGTAAGTGTTGCATCTTTCTGAAGTAACTTCAACAATCTGATATCCAAATCATCTAATTCTGTCATAGATAAATTTTCTTTTTAAGAACGTTTTGAGCATCAAAAACAGATTTTTATTCCACAAAATAAATAATAAAAGATATTTATTTCAATTTTATCGCAAAATTATAGAACTATAATCTATAAACATAGATTTGCATAGAATTAAAATCTACAAACAACTATGCTAACACAAAATTTAGGATACCCGAGAATTGGGGCTTTTAGAGAATTAAAAAAAGCTTCAGAGCTATATTGGTCAGGCAAAGAAAGCCTTCAGCATCTTTTAACTACAGGAAAGAAAATCAGAGAAGCCAATTGGACACTTCAAAAAAATGCGCATATTGACCTTATCCCTTCTAATGACTTTTCCTTTTACGATCAGGTATTAGATATGTCTTTCACTGTAAATGCCATCCCGGAGCGCTATCATGAAATAGCTGAAGATAGAAATAACACTGAAACTGATTTGTATTTTGCAATGGCAAGAGGCTATCAGAAAGATGGAAAAGATATCATAGCAATGGAGATGACCAAATGGTTTGATACCAACTATCATTATATAGTACCTGAGTTTCATAAAAATCAAAAGTTCAGTTTGTTTTCAAACAAGATTACCAATGAATACCAGGAAGCTAAAGTGTTGGGAATAGAGACCAAACCAGTGATCATCGGTCCTGTATCCTATTTGCTATTGGGAAAAGAGAAAGAAGACGGATTTCACAGAATAGAACTTATCAAAAACCTTCTGCCTGTTTATATAGAAATCATTGAAAAGCTTGAGAAAATGGGCGCTCAATGGATTCAGCTGGATGAGCCATTCCTGACATTGGACCTGAGTGATGAAGAAAAGAAAGCTTACCATCTAGTTTACGATCAGTTAAGGAAGAAATTCCCTTATCTGAAAATTATGGTTGCAACTTACTTTGACTGCACTGGAGATAATCTGGGACTGGCCGTGGTGCTTCCAATAGACGCCTTGCATATTGATCTGGTAAGATGTCCTTCTCAGCTTAATGACATACTGCAGACCTCCTTCATACTATCGAACACCATTCTTTCTCTTGGAGTTATTGATGGCAGAAATATCTGGATCAATGATTTCGAAAAGTCTTTATCTTTTATTCAAAAAGCAATTGATGTATTGGGTGAAGACAGAGTGATGATAGCTCCATCATGCTCTTTGCTTCATTCTCCTTGTGATTTAGACAATGAAAAAGATGAATCGGTTCTTACTGCTGAAATTAAACAATGGATGGCTTTTGCAAAACAGAAGATTGAAGAAGTTGCCAATTTAAAAAAATTAGCCTCCATTAAAGATCCTCAGAAACTTGCAATTGCACTTAAACCAAACAAGGATATTATTGAAAGCAGGAAGAACTCGCCTCTGATACATAAACCACAAGTAAAAGAAAGAGTAAGAAATATCAGCGATGTCCACAGCAGAAGGGCCAGTGCATTTAAAATAAGACAAAAGAAACAGGAAGAAGCATTAAATCTTCCCCTATTTCCTACTACAACAATCGGTTCTTTTCCTCAGACAGATGAAATTCGTCAACTCAGAGCAAAGTTGAAAAATGGAACATTATCTCAGGATGAATATGAGCAAAAAGTGAAATCAGAAATTGATCGTTCCATTCTGTGGCAGGAAGAAATAGGAATAGATGTTTTGGTGCATGGTGAATTTGAGCGTAATGATATGGTAGAGTATTTCGGCGAACAGCTGGATGGTTATGTATTCTCTCAAAACGGCTGGGTACAAAGTTATGGATCAAGATGTGTTAAACCTCCCATCATTTATGGAGATATTGAGAGAAGCAAACCTATGACTGTAAAGTGGTCTCAGTATGCCCAATCAAGAACCAATCACTATATGAAAGGAATGCTCACGGGTCCTGTTACTATCTTACAATGGTCTTTTGTCCGTGATGACCAGTCCAGGTCTGAAACCACAATGCAGATAGCACTGGCCATAAGGGATGAAGTAACTGATCTTGAAAAAGCAGGTATAAAAATCATCCAGATAGATGAACCAGCAATCAGAGAGGGGCTGCCACTACACAAAGCAGACTGGGACTATTACCTGAACTGGGCAGTGAAAGCGTTCAGAATAAGTGCGTCCGGAGTAAAAGATGAAACTCAGATCCATACTCATATGTGTTATTCTGAATTTAATGATATTATCTCTCATATTGCAAATATGGATGCTGATGTTATCACGATTGAAACGTCAAGGTCTCAGATGGAGTTGCTGGATGCTTTTGCTGACTTCAATTATCCAAATGAAATCGGGCCGGGAGTATATGATATTCACTCGCCAAGAGTGCCAAGCGTTTCAGAGATCGAGAACTTACTTGAAAAAGCTTTAGCTGTAATTCCTGCAAGAAACCTTTGGGTTAATCCTGATTGTGGGTTAAAGACTAGAAAATGGGCAGAAACAGAGCTGGCCTTAAAAAATATGATGATCGCTACAAAGAAGCTCAGACAAAGGATAAAGGAAACTTCCGGGATTGAAGCTTAAGATTTATTTCTTATAGATTTGAAAAAGCCTTATCATATTTTTAATACTGCAGAGACGCCATGCAGGCGTCTCTCTTTCCAAAGGGCAGGCCATATTAATTTACACCTCAAAAGATAAGATTTATTATCTCTTTAAAGATTCCGACGATATCATATTCAATGATAGACATTCCAGTTTGTGGCGTCTCTAACTGCTTATACTTTCTTAAACAAATAGTTTTGGTGTTTTATATGTGTCTTGAGTTGCTGTTAATCTTAATGTTTTTTCAGCAATTCACGCATATATAAACTAAGGATCATACAAACCTGTGGAGGTCTTTGTTATTATTTTTTAGAAGGTCTGGCAAAAAATATCGTGCATCAACTCAAATATTTTTCCACAGACAACAACACTTTTTATAAACAGTCGTATGTTTCGAAAAATTACAACAATATGAGAAATCGTTTTTTACTAACTTCGGCCTTTATTATTCTGTTTACAATAATAAGTCAGTTTGCAAAGGCACAGACTGTGTATGTTACAGAGAAAGGGAAAAAATATCACAAGAAGAACTGCTCCGTTGTAAGTGAAGGTAAAAAAGGACAGGAACTTGCCGAGGCCCAAAAAAATGGCTACGAGCCCTGCGCAGTTTGTAAGCCTAATGAAGCGAAGAAACAAGAAGCTACAGATCCAAAGAAAAAAAAGTAACCCTAAAATAGTCAGAGGCCGGAGCTGCAAAGTTCCGGCCTCTTTTAGTTATATCCATTCAATATTTTACTCTACAATAATTGGAGCAGACTTTCTTCCTGACTGATTGCTTACTTCAAGGACATACATACCAGCTTCTACTCCGGATAAAGAAAGTGTATTCTGAGATCCCTCAAACGCCTTTACAAGCCTGCCTGACAAATCCATAATTCTTACAGCATCACCAGACTGCAGACCTTCTACAGATATAAATTCATTCGCAGGATTTGGATAAACATTTATTTTGCCTCCCGCCAGCTTTTGCAAGGAGGTGATCACATTTTCAACTTCCAGCAGATTAGAACTTAAAGACAGACCATCACAGCTTACCCAGTGCATTTCTATCTGATAAAATAATTTTTCCGCAACAGGAGGATTGATATCTGTAAATGAATAAATACCTTCGGAAACTGCTGTAATCAACTCAAGAGCGTCTCTGGACTCGCCTCTGTATATTGCATATTCAGCAATACCTGCCCCTTCATAGGCATTCCAGTTAATAGTAATTAAACTTTCCTGCTTATCCTGAGATAACAAAACAGTTTTGTGTGCTTGTGATAATGATGTAATATGACCATCTATTCCTCTCACTGCAATACTATATGAGTAAGAAACCGATTCAGGATTTGAACTGTTATCTGTAAACATACTGAATTCATCAGCTCCAAGAAGCTCGATCTGTTTACCATCTCTGAATACTCTGATGCTGTCTATAGCAGGGTATTCTTCAGATTTCTCAAATACAATCAGATTTTTTCCAGAGGTCATATCAAAAGTTGCCATGCACATCGACGGTTGATAAACAGTAAGACTTGCCGGAGCTGAAGAAATGCTAGAACCGCAACTTGATACTAATTCACAAACATAACTCAACCCATTCAGCTCAGCAGTAACATTATTCAATATTAACTTAGATGAGTTAGCTCCATCAATAGGTTCTGGCCCTGAACCTTTGTCTGTAAGCCATACATAACTTATTCCTCCTCCAGATGCAGTGACCTGAAAAACTGCAGTTCCGTTTTCCCAAACGGAAACAGACTCAGGATCTGAAATGATAGTAGGGTTCTCATTTACAGTAAGGTTAGCTGATTCAGAATAAATTTTAGTTTCACCTCCGTCTGTAATGACACATCTGTAAAGGCTACCGTTCATTTCGGTTTCAACCGGAGGAGACAGATATGAATCTGATTCAGCTCCATTTATATCAACATAAGCAAAGCCTGTATAGACCTGCCACTGATAGGACAAATTTTCCCCTTCAGCCTGAATAGAAAAAAGTGCACCGGTACCAACACATACGGCAACATCTTCCGGCTGTTTGGTGATCAGAATTTCATTTGTTTTCAGATTATGATTTACAGCCAATTTGAATACTTCTGCTTTTGCCAATGAAGATACAAAAGTTAGAGAAGCTGAAATCAGTATAGAAAGTAATAGTTGTGTTTTCATCTAAGGAAATTAAAATAAAAGTTTTTACCAATTGCAAAAATAAGCTTAACTTTCTAATTGTCAAAGCGAATTGATTACTCCTCCTTTCGATACTAGTCAGTATGTTTATGTTCCATGATAAGATTTAGAGATTATCTCCTATCAACATATAAACAGAATGGATTAACGTTGAGAAATAAATCATAAGATTTTTTTTCTACTTAACAGACTTTCTCTAATCCTTGCTTAACTTTACTTTTTCAAAAAACAATAATCAATTGTCATTTAATCCATTATCAATAGACCTTCCTGTAAGGGAAATAATTCCTACTGTCCAGGACCACCTTCACAAATCAAATACACTAATTGTGAACGCACCTCCAGGTGCGGGAAAAAGTACCTTATTACCATTGGCAATTTTTAATGAACCCTGGCTGGAAGGTAAAAAAGTATTGATGCTTGAGCCGAGAAGACTGGCTGCCAAGACAATAGCGGAACGTATGTCTTCTCTGCTAGGCGAAGAGGTCGGACAAAGCATAGGTTACAGGATAAGGTTTGAAAACAAAGTCAGCAATAAAACCAGAATTGAAGTTCTGACCGAGGGAATTCTAACTCGCTTCATTCACAGTGATAATAGCCTGGAAGGAATAGGTCTTGTAATCTTTGATGAGTTCCATGAACGGAGCATTCATGCAGACGTTGCAATGGCTCTTTGCAGAGAAGCACAGCAAAGACTGCGTCCGGATCTTCGCATCATGGTAATGTCTGCAACCCTGGATATGCCTCAGCTTACTCAAATCCTTAAAGCCCCTGTTGCACAAAGTAAGGGTAAACAATATCCTGTAGAAATCAAATATACCGGAGAAGCTGATCAGTATCTGCTTCCGGAGATGACAGCAAAAGTAGTCATGAATGCTGTGAAAGAAAAAGATGGAGATACCCTGGTATTTCTTCCGGGAGAAGCTGATATCAAACAATGTGAAGGAATCCTGAGAAAAGAGCTAAAGGGCTTTGTCATTCATCCTTTGTATGGCATGTTGCCGCCGGGCAAGCAATATAGCGCTATTATGCCTGATAAAACTGGAAAGCGTAAAGTTGTTCTTGCCACTTCAATTGCAGAAACAAGCTTAACAATAGAAGGCGTCAAGATAGTAGTGGATTCTGGCTTTGGAAAAACATCAAAGTTCGATCCCCAATCAGGATTATCAAGACTTGCCACCCAAAGAATTTCCAAAGATTCTGCAGATCAACGTGCAGGCCGGGCAGGAAGACTTAGCCCTGGTATCTGCTACCGAATGTGGTCGGAAAACATTCAGGAAAATATGACCGAACACAGAATCCCTGAAATAATGGAAGCTGATTTATCTTCATTAGTGCTGGATATGGCTCAATGGGGAATAGTAGATCCTCATCAGCTTACCTGGCTTACTCCTCCACCAAAAGCCACTCTTGCTCAGGCTGTGGAAACTTTGCATCAGCTGAACGCTCTGGAAAATGGACGCATTACAGACCATGGAAGGAAAATTCATTCACTTCCATGCCACCCGAGAATTGCGCACATGCTTTTGATGGCAGAAGAAGAAAACAGACTTCCGCTTGCTACTGACCTTGCTGCTATACTGGAAGAACGTGATCCGTTGAAAAGAGAAGCAGGAATTGACATCAACCTGAGAATTGAAGCACTTAGAAGATATCGTAAAGATAAAGGTCAGGGAAAACAGTTGGGAAGAATAGAAAAGGTTGCAGCATCGTACAGAAAGCTTTTTGAAATAAAAGAAGATAACGGTCAGCAGGATCCTTATGAAACAGGTGTCTTGTTAGCACATTGTCATCCGGAACGTATAGCTTTTGCCAGACCTGGCAATAACGCACAGTTTCAGCTTGCCAATGGCAAATATGCATCCGCAAGTCATAAAGACGAACTGGCACACGAATCATGGCTTGCCATAGCCAACCTGGATGCAAGAGAAGGCATGGGAAAGATATTCCTTGCCTCTCCTTTGAACCCTAAGGATCTGGCTCCGTTGGTTAAAGAACAGGAAGTCATTTCTTGGGATACAGAAGATGGTACATTAAAAGCTTCCAAAGACTTAAGAATTGGCAGTATCGTACTTAAGTCCAAACCTCTTCCTCCTCCTGATGATAAATTCAGGATTAAAGCAATCTCCGATGCGCTCAAAAAAGAAGGAGACTTTTTACTTCCCTTTACAGAAGAAGTAAAAGAATGGCAGAAAAAAATACTTCAATTAAAAAAATCAGAGCCACAGAATGGATGGCCGGATGTAAGCACCTCTACCCTTTTACTTACAAATTATGAATGGCTTACACCCTATCTTACAGATATTGAACATCCTGATGATCTCTATGAGCTGGACTTGTTGGAGATTCTTCAGAAATTTCTGACCAAAGAACAAAAAGAAAGATTATCATAATGTACAAATTGGACTTCAGTTTCAGATCAGAATTCTGAAGTCCGGTTTATTTTTACAGGCTCCTTCAATTCTTTTCTATACTGAATACTCAAAGGGTTATCTCACAAAACTATCCTTAGAATTACGACCGAAAGTATAAAGAAATAAGAAGATGGTATTACAATGTATCTCCAAATTAAAGCTCCTACTATTAAAATTATCTTCTAGCGCTTTCAAAGCAAAAATTGAGTAACATAGTTAAAACCTCCCTTACAGATGACTATTCTCCTTTCTTTTGTTGGAATTTTAAAGCCAATTATCTCTATATAAAAAATCACAACAGTTTTCATCTACAAGAGTTATCTTATTATTCCAGTTTTGTTTCCCTTTTAATTAGCTATGAAAATTAAGCTGAGTATTCTATTTTGTACACTGTTTGCTTTGTGGATTCAGTTTCCTTTAAAAGCCGAAGTAGATATCAGTGAAGAAAAAGAAAGTTACTGGTCAAAATGGGGCAAGGAAAAAAAATCAAATAAATTAAGAAGCGCTTCTGATAGCACAAAAATTTATCCTCACCCCTTCCTGACTCTTCATCTTGGTGTCGCACATACAACCAATTTCGGGAATGTCAGGCTAAATTCTGAACAAGCTCAGGGCACTAAGATAAGTTTACGAAATGACTTGGATTTTCCCAAAACCACAATATCTCCAAGAGTGAATATCATTTTTAACTATGGGAACTTTTATAATCTGGCTTTTGATATGTATAGTGCCAATCGAAGAGAAACAGAGGTTATAAGCAAAGATATAAAATATGGCAATGCAGCTTTTCCTGCAGGAAGTGAAGTCAAAACCACCCTGCGATTAACTTATGCGAGTTTATGCTATTCCAAATTTTTCTTTGATAATGGAAGAGGGAGAATAGCTGCTCTTGCTGGAGTGGCTGGAATATTCTACCATTTAAATATTAAAAGCACGACAATAGCAGATTTAAGTCAAAAGAAAAGTATTTTTGTTCCTCTTCCAGCTATTGGTTTAAATGGCTCTGTTTATCTCACAAAAAATCTTTTTTTAAGAGGCTTGATAAAGTATTCAGCATGGTGGTCTAAAAATTACAACTGCAATGTCATAGAGTTTATACCATATTTTGAATACTTTATTTTCAAAAATATTGGTGTGGGAATGAGATATAATTTTGGCTATACAAGCTTTGAAAATCTTCCTGATAAAAAATTTAACGGAAGTATAGAAAACAGTTTTAATGCTATTTCAGGGATATTAGTATACAGATTCCTTAAAAAAGGTACAAAAGGTATTAATAAGCTTTA
Source organism: Sporocytophaga myxococcoides (assembly GCF_000775915.1). Classification (NCBI taxonomy): domain Bacteria; kingdom Pseudomonadati; phylum Bacteroidota; class Cytophagia; order Cytophagales; family Cytophagaceae; genus Sporocytophaga; species Sporocytophaga myxococcoides. Next base: position 242,961 of record NZ_BBLT01000005.1, on the reverse strand, counting down.
GGAATGGAAATTGTAATAGTTTGATTGATGACTGGGCAAGACATTTCAAGAATGGTTTGTTTGCCTTATTTAAATTGTTGCAGCTGATTTGACCTTTAGTACTCTGAACTCTCCTCTGTCTTTCGCTCATTAAGCGGCCCTTTACTGCATCGGATAATAGCCAGCATTATTATTGTAAAGATTAATAGGAACACGTACATTTTCCAGGTTTTCATTTTATCAGTTCATGTTCCTTTAAACAGCAAGTCTGTGTTTACATCAAGTAGTTTTAATAAAAGCAGGTTTGTCAGCATCAGTATCTGGTTTGTTCACCCCAAGGCTCCTTTTGATACCGGATTCAGGATGTTGAATCAATTTTACAATCAACTCTGCTACACTTTTGCGGGACACCTCCGTCCCTTGAAAGGGCTCCCCCTTCTGGGTAGTTTCATAATCTATTTCATCATAATCCGTTAACCAGGCTGGCCTTATGATCGTATAGTCTAATCCCGAATGTTCAATTATTTCTGCTGCTTTTCCATATGGGCCAAGATACTGGCCAATCATACTTTTATTCCATTTACCAAAAGCTCCTGGAACTTCATCATAAATACCAAGAGTAGTAATGAAGATAAGTCGTTTCACACCTGCTTCCTTCATAATTTCTACAATAACCTTGGCCATTTTATCTACTTCTCCTGCAAGGTTTGCATATACAATATCCTTTCCGGACATAGCTTCTTTTAATTTGAGATGATCAAGGACATCTCCGTCAATCACAGAAACTCGTTTAGAATCTATATTACCAAGCCTTTTTGCATTTCTCAGAAATAAAGTCAGCTCAACATCGGTTTCTTCCATTAATTGATGGATTGCATGTTTTGCTATCCTTCCACCTGCCCCTAAAATTAGTACTTTAGTCATTATTAAATCCTTTATTATGGCTATTTAAACCTTCTTCAGTTATTATTATTTTTAATTATATGAAAGACATATTAAGTCATTGGAAAGCCTGAGAATACCTGATCTATCTCTTTACACCAGATACTATCTAGTTCCCATTTGCAGGCTGACTATATTCTTTTTCCGTTACACGTTCCAACCAAAGTACAATTCCATTCTGAGTATTGGTATTAATTGCAATATGTGTGCATTCATTATCAGGCGAAGCTCCGTGCCAGTGCTCGACGTCAGGAGGAATATGAACCACTTCACCTTGTTTGATAATCCTTAAGGGCTGACCTCTCTCCTGAAAATAACCGATCCCATCTGTTACAATCAGAATCTGACCTCCAGGGTGTGCATGCCAGTTATTCCTTGCCCCTGGCTCAAATACGACATTGCTAACCTGGCAGTGTAACATTTCATCATTGGGGACTAACAATTTTACCCAGGCATTACCTGTAAAGTTTTCTGCCGGACCTTTTCCACCTTTGGGAAAAATTGGAGGTTGAATTTTAGTTATAGTCATAGCCCCTTTTCGCTTTTAATTCAGTTAAATACCAGAAAAGAGCCTATTTGTTAAAAAACTTTTCACACAAATTGATTATCAAGACATTAACCCATTAAAAAATCTCTTTTTTTTTCAGATTAAAAAAATAAAAGCCTATTATTCTTAATAGGCTTCTACGTTAATTAACGTTCTTCTTCTCTTCTTTATCCTCCTCATGAGGTTCATGTTGAGCAAGTACACTTCCGGCTAATGATTTAGCCTTCTTGCTGGAGTTTTCATCCTGGAGTACTCTGGATGCCATACTTGCCAGTTTATCACTTGATGCTTTATGTTTCATATAACAATATTGTCTCTATTATTCCTTAGCAACAAGGGAAACTATACCTTTTTGTCATAAGAATGCTTATCATTGCTATCCCACACACATTACAGCCCTTCATAAAGCAACGATGATTCTATTTGATAAGTGCAAATTTGAATCATTTCGGTTGATGATTCATTTGGCAGACATGCATGCCATAGGGGCTTCCTAAACAATGAATGAATGAATGAATGAATGAATGAATAAATAAATAAATAAAAATTGATAAAGATACATAGATTAGTCAATATGAACCAGCTTCTTATGGTCACTAATAAGCTTCATCTTTGAATAAACCTTTACCGTATTAACTAAATAGTCAACTAGATCTTCATACTGATTATTCTTAATAATATCCTCAAGAGGAAATGAGCTCTTCTTTCCATTATGCTGTATCTTCATAACCACCCCCTTTCTGCTGGCAGAGTGTATACAAAATCCACCTAACAGAGCCGGTAAGAAAGGAACCATTAACTCCTCAATATAAATCCTTTTAATTGACTGGTCGTTAAACACACCTATCAGCCCAATGGCATAATATATGCTGAAAGCGATCAGACTTAATCCAAAAATAAAAACAAAGAGCCAGTTTCTGATTAACCTGCCCCTGCCAATCTCCAGAGAGGTGATATCTTTAAAATTTATTGTGCTGTAATTAAAATTACTTCTTAATAAATGAATTCCTGTATCAGATACACCGAACTCTCTGGTAGAGAATTTATAATGCTTCATCATAAAATGCCGAATAGATTATTTTGAGCTTCATTTAAATATAGGCAAAAAATGAGAGTAAGTAAAGTATACATCAAAGACTTCAGGATAAATACGGACCAATAAAACCAAAGTTCATATCTTATTTGAAACAGCTGGTTTGATCTTTCTTAATGGATCTATAGCTCATCAGGATACTATAAAAATCTAAAGAAGCTATTGCATACTCTGTATCATAAAGACGTCAAACGTTACGTTTCCATGATACAGAGTATAATTCAATATTTAAAGATTAATATTTATATATATAAGTACCGCTTTATTTTAAATTCCTACAATCACCAGGAGTTCTATCAATTTAATACTTTACTATTTTATACGTCATATTTTTTTCTTTCATTCTAACATGAAGGAAATATATCCCAGAAGGTTGATTACTTAAATCAAACATTAAAGGTTTTCCCGTTAACACAAGACTCTCGGTCTGAACCCTCTCACCATATGAAGTAGTAATAGATATTTCAACCTTAGTATTGATAGCTTCCTCATTGTTATAGTAAACGACTCCATTGGATGGAATCGGATATAATACGCCCTTGGAATGAATTTCATCAATTATATCATTAGGGACAATTGAAATCTCTTTGGATACCATAGATGTGCCACAGGAATTACTTGCTATTAATTTTACAATATAAGTAACTTGTTGACCGGAAAAGGTATGGATAGGATTGGCGGTCGAACTTGAGGTATTATCTCCAAAATCCCAGGAATAATAAGTACTTCCTGTTGAAGTGTTATTAAAGCTTATGGCATTATTTCCTATATGACTATAAGTAAAATCTGCCTGAGGAGAAAACTGAGTATAAACAATCCGTTCCAATGTATCATTTGTAATGTTTCCATCTAACTGAAAATTAGGAGAACTAGTCCAGATTTTAAATACATGGCTTGATTTGGTAATGTTATCAGTATTCAATGGAATAATAGTGGCACCCAAAGGACCTATTATACTTGAATTATTAGAAATTGGAGCTTGAAGTATTCCGTCAATTGACCAATTGATAATAAAGAAACCAATAGTTTCCGGACTTAAATTTTGAACTACTACACCAAGATTTCTTCCTACAAGACAGTTCGATGTATAGGAGATAGAAACAGGATTCAGATCAGGATTTTTATCAACATAAACTGTATCAGTGAATGTATTACTGGTACAGGAGCCTGTGGCTGTTAATTTCACAACATAAATACCTTTAACATCATAGGTATGTTGTGGAGCTGCTTCTGAAGATGTTTTACCATCTCCAAAATCCCATTCATATACATTGGCTCCGGTAGAATTATTAAGGAAATTTATTTTACCACCTTTACCCTCTGAAAAGTAGGTAAAGGCTGGAACAGAGTTAATAACAATATCAAATGTATGCTTATATTTCTGAGTATCGGTATACAGGTTATGGTTCACCTCTTTCAGACTTGCATCTACTTCATATGCTCCCCCATTAGGGAAATTAAATGTTCCTAACTCCACTCCCATATAATCATTCGGAAGCACAAGACCGTTCCAGGTTTTCTCCGCAGTTAAAGTATCGTTAATTACTAATTGTATGATAGCATGATTGATTGTATCATTGGAAGTATTCAATAGCTTTGCTACCAGCCTTTTCAAACCAGTACACAGATTTTTATCTGTAACGACTTCAGTTATCCTTGCTGATGCAAGATTGGTATTACCATTAGTAATTACAGGAATATACTCATCTGCACCAAAGAGCGGTCTTAAAAGATTTCTTGAATCGCCATCAATATCTTTATCAAGTTCCGGGATATATAATGCAGAACGATAGGGGTTACTGACAGAAGGATCTAAATGCAAATCTGTTTGGTTTGAAGAAGATACCGATTGAAAAGCAAATTTTGGCTCTCCAACAATTGAGTGTTGATCCATTCCCTTTGACTGCCATTTGTTAAAATCTGAGTATTCTTTTACTATTTCATAGTCTTTATTGTAGAACAAATTATAATCAGATTCAACATCTTCTTTTCCAATCCACTCATAACAATATCCCGGGTTATAGTTAACAAAAATATTGTTTAGAAATTTTACTTCCTTTCCGTATGCAAATACGCAGGAGGTTTGGGTATTGGTAGCGTATGACTCCAGCTTATTATTGAAGACTGTATTATGAATATAACTTATATAGGATGACTGAACACTATAAATTCCTATATAAAAATCAGTTAAATGTTTATTGGGGGGATTTAACAAAAGGAAATTATTTGCTACTAAAATCGGTTTTGATTGTGTTCCGTTACAGCCTATGATATATAGCCCGTATGAAGGCGTTCCATTTAAATCTTTAATGAATCTGAATTGGTTGTTCTTAATTTGTATATCTCCTTTGCATCTATCTAACATCACTCCATGTCTAAAATAATAAGTGGGAGAGAATAGGTTACCCGTTTCAAAGATGTTATTCTCAATCAATAAATTCTCATTATATATTGCATGGACTCCATAATTATCAATTCCCTTAAAAAAATTATCCCTGATAACACACCCACGAATATATACATTTTCATTGGCTACTAAATCAATGCCTTTTGAGGTAATATAATTACCCTCCACAAGAAGAGCTTTAATCATTCCTGACATAGCAGCTATCCCATTACTGATTCTGTTGTTTCTGAAACTAACATGATCAGATCCAGATTGAATATTTATAGTATATGGTAGATTCGGATCATAATCATTGATGATAGATAAGTGGCTAAAAGTAATATAATCAACTCCATTACAAAGAATTGTGCCAGCCCTGGAGGTACATATAATTTTTACCTTGCTGGTATCTTGACTTTCAGATTCTATTAAAATCGTATTAAGTGCTGAGGCTCCCGGAATTTCTGGGATGGAAATCGTATATTTATTGTATTCCTTTGAATAAAGAAGTTCATCATAAATTCCATCTCTTAGCAGAATTTTAACAGGGCTACATACTCCCATCGCAGCTAATGCTTCTACCGCATCATGGATACTTTTAAAATCAGGATTATCACCACCAACAGTATATACACCGCCCATCGCTGATGCAAAGGAAGGAATTGTAATTGTATCGTTCAACGGTTCTGAATCCGAACTACTATTAACCCATGCTTTTAATTTATATGGCTTATAATATTTAAATAAGAATTCCCCTAACACAACTTGTTTTGACTCACCAGGAGCAATATTTTCTTTTCCGGCAAATGGTTTTTGCAATTCATCATCAACCTCCCACTGGATAGTATAGCTATACAAAGTATCACTACTCATATTCTTTAATTCTGCCACCACCCTGGGATGATCATTACAGTTTTGTTTTCCCTTGTTTAAAGAAATGATAGCAACATCTTTATGAACGGAATTAGCTTCATCAGCTCCTATATCAGGAGAGTTCAGCCTTGGTTCTCCATCGAGGTCCTTAATAACCTCCTTAATAAATACTCCTTTATCAATCAAAGAAGAGCTTTTGGATAAGTGAAAATCATCGGATGAAATAAAATCCTGTATATAATAGACAGAGTTGGAGTCTCTTCTTTCTTTACTGATATAAGAAGTAAGACTTGTGTAATCATTCACCAGATTTACCCCTCCACTATAAAAAGCATTATAATCGGATTCAAAACCTGAACCGAAGAAGGAAAAAGCTCGTCCTTTACCGTTATTGATCAAGATATTATTCTTAATCTCACCGAAAGAACTAGAGTACACTCTCAATGCGTAATGATTAGGCCCATCAGAATTTACCTTTATTGTGTTATGATAAATTTTCTTGCCAGGAGAATTACTTAACTCTATCCCAATCCCTGTAGTTAAATTGATATAATTATTGGTGATATAACCTATGCCACTGCAATAGTACATCGTTAAACCAGTATATGATTTAGGTAATTGAAAGATATTACTCTGAACAAAGCCTGTGTCCGTTAATCGGGAAAGATAAACAGCATCACTTGTTGTATTGGATATAAAGGTATTATTAATAATTTTTACAGAACTTGCAGTAATAATTTCAATAGCTCTTTCTGTCATATCTCTAAATGTATTTCCTTTAATCACCAAAAGCTTACCATAATCTCTGAAACCAATCACCTTGGTTCCTTTGTCAAAAATATTATTTTCGATAAATATAGAATCACAGTATTTTCCATCTGAAAATATCGTTGAGAATTTCCCTTCAAAATGATTATTGATAAACTTTATATTCTTACACTGGTATAAATTTACTATAGGAGCACTAGCATTTGTAACAAAAGTGAGAGAAGTAAATTTTACATTCTTAAATGTGACAAAGGAAACATTTTCCATTGCAACCACATAACCAATAGGATCATAAGAAGAGCTTGGCATTTCATAAACTATTGAAACATCGGGAGTACTACTTTCTGGCTCGAATACAATCGTGTTGATTTTTGAGACTCCTGCAATTTTTGTGATCTTTAATTTCTCCTTATATAATTGATTTCTGACTTTAAATATTACCGGTCCGCATACTCCCCTTAAAGTCAAATCGTTTATTGCTGCTGTAAAATTGGCATAATCAGGCTTAAGACCTCCAATCCTGTATATACCTTCCATTTTAGTATAGATATTAGTCGCAATGGTTGAATCGTCCAACACATAAGGATCTGAGACTTCATTGGGTTGCTTTATTTTAAATTGTATTTCATATACAGAATCCTTTTTAAAATTGACAGCTTCGATTTTCACAGTATCTTTTTCACCAGTCTTAAGATTGCCTGACCAGTTATAAGAGTTAAATACTTGTTTATTTTTGATGCAATCAATTGTTAGTTTAGTCAGATCAGATGAACCTTGATTTCTGATTACTAACTTTAAAGTATTCGGCCCTTGGCAAACTGAAAGTATGGGAGATATTACTTTATAGATTGAGGCGCTGTTAGGGTACAATTCAAATTCATCTGCCCCTATATCAGGAGGATTGGATCTTAGATCGCCATCAATATCTATATTAATCTGTGGGTCATATAATCCAGCATTATAAAGATCTACGTCATTAAAAATTCTTAAATTAGTTTTACTGTAAAACGAAGGATAAACAGATTTTGAATGTGCATCATGATTGGTCCCCTTTCTCCAACTATCCAGGGTAGTATGATTAAATGTCCCTCCTCTGGAAATCCCACCGGAGGAATAGAATGCATTATAATCTGATTGTGATAAAGAAGAATTTGATTCTAAGATCAGACAGTATCCATCACTTTTTATGATGTTGTTAAGTAATTTAATCTGATTGGCATTTTCAAGGTAAATCGTGATGTTACCAGAAGAAAGAGTGTTGTTAATAACTTTTATACCAGAACTGTTTCTTAGATAAAGAGCTCCAGATCCAGAATTGCCATATACTACAATGATATTATTTGCTATTAATGCATTATCTGAACCTATACAGTTAAATAATTTAAATCCACTCCCACGAATTTCATTATACCCCAAATTTTTAATTTCATTTCCTGTAATATTTATTTTGCCTTTGCAATTCGAAAGCGATATGCAGCTATAACCGGTTGACTGACTTGAATTCTTCCAGATATTTCCCTTTATCTCAGGAGAATCCTGGTAACTCATATAAATTCCCGCTGTTCCCTGACCCTCAAATGTATTCTTTTCTATAACATTAGAGGATTCAAAGCCTGTTTCTCCATATAAAAATATCCCATAAGATCCTTTTGTAAATGTATTTCCGGAAAATGTATTAGCTGTATCCAGGGAGACATCTGAATAAACCAAAGATGACCTTTCATTCGAATTGACGAGCTCATTACTTATCTGGTTATTAGAGAACTTGTTATTGCTACTGTTGTTACCAAGTAGGATAACTTGTGAATATAGCTGACTGCCTGTTCTATTGATCGTTAATTTATTCAGCGTGTAAAAACTACCTTCATTAAAGGCTAAAACGTAATTGTTTACATCCGAAGAGGAAGAAGGGTACTCAAGTATAACATCATATACCAATCCTGTCAAAGAGGTAAAGGTTATCCTCTTATCTATTCCAGCACCATTGATCTTAGGAAAAATAACTTGTTCCCGATATATTCCAGGCGCAATCCTGAATGTAACATTACCACAAATACCTCTGGCGGTTAAACTATCTAAAGCTTCACCTATTGATTTGTATTTATCAGCATTTTTATCAATAACATATGTTCCCGATAAACACTGAGATTTGACATTAGAGATAATAAAAAATAATAGAAATAAAGATAAAAGTAACTTAAATACGATACGCATTGCTTATCAAAATATTATATTAAAAAGAACATTATTTCAAAATAGATAACTTTCCTTTACAATTTTACGAAATCTTACACTGTTTGTTAAAAAAAAGTATCCATATTTATCAACAAGCATATCAGATACCATTGAAAATAAAGAACATTAAAAACAAATATACCCTAAACACCTGATTCTGTCCGGGTATAAAAAGAGACGCCAAGCATGGCGTCTCTACACTTTCATTAATCTGTACAGATGAATTAATTTATCAATCTCCTTTTGAATGGTCGATACAATCTGATCAGCAGCTATATCCTGATCATTGGGAACATAGGTCCTGCCTATGATAAAATGATACTGTATATGATCCGCATTGGTATAATTCCATAATGCTTGTTCATCCGCAAATGAGTCTACCGGCTTCTTCTCTCCTGCTACTTCAATCCAGTAATCTTTACTCAACCCCTTTAACAGATCATAGAATTTTTTCCTATACTCTTCACTATTCATTTCCTTCCTGAAATACTCACGATCTTGAGTCTCACTATTGGGTTTTCCTAACGATAAGTAAATCCCGAATTCCTGCGACTTCAGCATTAACTGAATGTTTAAGAGGTCAGTAAGCGTGGCTTTATATTCTTCAAGCTCTTTTTTACTTCTTCCATAAACAAGCCACATAGTCTTTACTTTATTTTCATAATGAAACACAGGATTAAGGCTGCTTACGATTTGTTCAGCATCATCATTTTCATAAAGCTTAAGTTTATGCAGATAAGGTCTTAACTGTTCATGCAGCTCCAGCAATTTATTCTTCAGCATGACTCTTTCATGGTGTACCAACTGCGTATTTAAAGCAGCTTTACTGTTATCAAGTGTTGCATAATCTTCTGCTTTAAAGAATTGTTTGGAAAAATTAATACCAGTAAGGCTAAAGCGGCCGGTTATGACATCTGTCAATTGTTTTATGTCTTCCTTCGTGGCATTATCCCTTGCCACTATTGAAGGATACAGCATTTCATATTCCTTAATAATTTTCTCAGAAAGATCTTGTCCAAAGTCAAAATAAGATCTGAACCAGGCTTTTAAGTCTTCAACATTTCTTTCTACATCTACTTTATAAGAAAGCTCTTCATGATCTTTAAGCCCTCCTATAGTAAGGCTTCCGGAGCCAACAAAAGCTATCCTTTTCCTGAAAGGCAAATCAAAAATATATAGATTGGAATGAAAATAATTTCTGCTAAAAATTCTAAGGGTAACACGACCAGGATATTGTTTCAGGATTTTCCAAAGCACATTAGGATGAGTGGGCAGATCAAGTCCTGTAACAATATCTACATTGCAGCGAGGGGCTAAATTGCTCATCAGAAGATCAAAAGCTGGCTCTGAGATAGCAGCAGAAGCTATATAGCAATGCTCGGCTTCTTTTAAAATCTTATTGTTTACTAGCGGAGCAAGTAATTTCTTTATGATCATGTAATTTTTTTTTAAACGCAGAAGTCCCTAAGTCAGAAGAATGAAAATTATTTAAACTCATCTATCTCTTACAAATGTAAATATAATTAAAAGCTGCAGGGATTCAATGTAACTCCATTTCCTATAACTATCTCAGCTATACTTTCCTTATCCTATTATGACCTCCGTTTAAAATTATAAATTGGTTTAAAACATTAAACCTCCTTTAACTTAACTGAAAATCAGACAATTTCACCTCATCTAAACACACCAAATGAGTTCAAGGAACAATGGTTTCTCAGCCTCTGTTTTCATAAAAGAAAAACTTATGAAATGATGGAAAGCGTTGGAACATTTATAAATGATATCAAAACTAAAATCAATAGTGAAGATTTCAGAGAGGGAAAAATAGCCAAGTTTATTGAAACGCAAACGGCTAAGTTACCTTCAGATGTGTATTTATGGGCAGCTATAGGCTCTATGGCAGCATCGTTAACACTAAAACTAAACAGAAGGGAAAAAGATGCTTTGTTTGTGGGGCAATGGGCTGCACCGTTCTTGCTCTTCGGAGTATATAATAAACTCGTAAAGACTCACGGGCATGAGTAATTTCACAGATAGAACAATCTTAACTAATATAAGATTACCTAATTGAATTAAAATAGTAGCCGTTTTATATGGCTACTATTCTTCTTTTTAAAACTTTATAATTAAAATTTTAAATTCCCCCCATCCAAAAGTTCAAATCTGAACTTGAAATAAACAGGCTTTAACTTTTATCCATTCTCTAGGTTATGTTGTCCAATTTAATCACTTCACCTTGACGATTAATATGACTTTCCCAACAAAGCTAAAAACCCGGGCCCTAACCGCATTTCTTCTAGTTATTATTTTTTTTACCATGTGTTGTTCCCATAAAATATCTAATGCTGAAAAAAAGAAACTTCAGGGAAAAACATTTGTCATAACGGGTACCAGCAGTGGTTTTGGACAAGGAGTAGCTCTTAAACTCGGAGAATATAAGGCAAATGTAGTGCTTGCTGCTCGAAGAGCAGATCTGCTTGAAGAGATTGCAGCTAAAATAAAACTTGCAGGAGGCTCTGTCCTTGTTGTAACCACTGATGTAAGCAAATATGAAGATATACAAAGATTGGCTGATACTACATTAAAAAGATATGGATATATAGATGCATGGATAAACAATGCAGGAGTTGGGGCAATAGGAACTTTCTGGGATATCCCCATAAAGGATCAAATGAGAGTCATCGATGTAAATCTGAAAGGAGTAATCTACGGAAGTTATGAAGCTCTTCAGAGTTCAGAGACATGGTATCCTTATCAATACAGGATCAATAGACAGTGAAGTACCACTAGCCTACCAGGGGTCTTATTCAGCTTCAAAGGCCGGCGTAAGAAGTTTGGGAGAGGTTATTAATCAGGAATTGCGCCTTGCAGGATATAAGAATATAAAAGTCACCACTATTGAACCATGGGCTGCAGATACTCCATGGTGGGGACATGCCGCAAATTATAGCGGAGGTACACCACGTATGAAAGCTATGGACAATCCTAATCTGGTTGTAGATGTTATGATCTGGTCTTATTTTCATCCAAGAAAAGAGATTCCTCTAGGCCCTAAGGCAAAGACTTCTTACTTCTTTCATCACTTAGCTCCTCATTTTACAGAAAAGTTATCTGCAAATTATTCTCATAAATATCAAATTCGTTTTGCACCTCCTGCTAAAGATACCACAGGAACTCTTTATACTCCCATGGAATCAGGAAGAGGTATAGATGATGGAGTGCGTCAACGGATTAAAAAAGAAAAAGAAGAGAGAAAGAGGAAAAACAATTAACCATTGATGAAATTCATAATGCTTTAATCTGAATTTACAAGACTTGAACTAGTAAGGAATTGGACCTTATTTAAAGCGTGCACAACCTCAAAAAACGAATAATTAAAAGAAAAGATAAGAGACTTTTTTTAAAAAACCTTTAGTACAATCTGATGTTAACCATTGATACCCTCTACAAATTATGAAAAATGAACAAATGCATCAGAGCAAGGATAACAAGTCCATCCCTGTAACATCCGTATCAAGCGGAAAAGGCCGGGCTGTCAGTGAAGATATTTATTACTATACGGATCAAATTGTGAATTTTATTCTGTACGGGTCATCGAAAGAAAAGGACAGGGTGCTGATTGATACAGGAATGCCTAATTCATCTTCAGTTGTCTTATCAGCAGTCAAAGAAAGGTTTGGTGAAAACCGTAAACCATCTGCAATTCTTTTAACTCATGGACATTTCGATCATGTCGGAGGTGTGGTAGAACTCATCAAGGAATGGAATGTTCCGGTTTATGCCCATCCCCTTGAATTTCCATATCTGACAGGAGAGAAAAGTTATCCTGCTCCTGATCCGACTGTAGATGGTGGTTTACTGGCTAAGGTTTCGTTTATGTATCCAATTGAACCAATCAATATTAAAGGTGTACTCAAGCCGCTGCCTACCGACCATTCAGTGCCAGGAATGGCAGGATGGCAATGGATACATACTCCAGGTCATTCCCCCGGACATGTTTCCTTCTATCGTCAGAAAGACAAATTTCTGATTGCCGGAGATGCTTTTGTTACTGTAAGACAGGATTCTCTATATAAAGTGATTACACAAAAGGCGGAAGTAAATGGCCCCCCGAGATATTTAACAATAGACTGGAAAGCTGCATGGGACTCTGTCAAAAAACTTGAAGCCCTTCATCCTCAAGTTGTAATAACAGGACATGGCACTACAATGGAAGGCAATGAATTGACCAATGGCCTGGAAAAACTGGTACAAGAGTTTGATAGTATTGCCATCCCGGAACATGGAAAATATATTTAAAATATTTTTGTGCTCAGAGCTTTTCTCAAAATTAAGAAGAAAGCTCTGAGTTTCGGAATGTTATATCATTTCAGTCAATAAACTTTCAGTTAATTTTGTACCAAAATATTATACTTATCGATGAATAGGCAAAACTCAATATTGTTAATAACCGTATCTAATAGAACCTTAACTTTTAAAAATTGAATTTTTAACTAAAAATTAAACTTTCAAGTACAGCTTTATATGATACCAAATAATTATCCATTAATAATTTCCCATAATTCTACCCCACTCTGGTGATATAATCAATCATAACTAAGTAAAAGTCAAAACAGTAATTAAGGGTTTTAAACAGTCTAGTTGGATGTATTATTACAATTGGATATTCCATTGCAACTCCAATGAAAACCATTATACAAAATCCTGATTTAAATTTTCAATTATATATGTTAAGAAATCAAACTACGAATAGACAGAAAGAAATCATTCATCTAATTTCAAGAATACAAATAAGATATACTGAATTAGGAAATTATAAATCTCATACAGAAGATAATATAGGAGTACATGTAGTATTGACGAATGGGAAAATTTTTGTTCCCCATGTTGCAGTAGCAGACGCTGATTTTGCATTTCAAAAGCCTGATCTGATTGCTTATATTAAAGATTCCTTTGTACCTTTGAATCCAAGCTATAATACTTCCAAACAACCTTTTTGGAAAAAACTTTTTACTATTATTAAACCTATCAATAAAAGTTCGGGCAAATATGTATTCGAATAATCCTAATATAATAAAAGTTATATCGCCGTTTCAATTCAATTGGAAGTGAAGTCAGAACAATTTAAATCTCTATTTTATATCGATAGATATAAAGTTCATTAATCAAAAGGAACTTTTTATAACAGGTGTAAACACCTAAAAATTTATCTATTTCCTTGATCTCCAGAATATGATCAACCAGCTGATAATAAACAAAAATTCAACCAATGCATCTCCGAGATAAGTTTCAGCAATAACATTTTTAAACACATAAAATAAGTCTACGAATAAAAGGCTGAGAGCAGATCCGAAAGCAATAATCATTAAAGAAACTTCTATTTTCTTCATAATTGCTGAAGTAAGCAATCCAAGGGAAATAGAGGTAATTAATAAACCCACAGTCCTCACCAGCCAGATATCATTTTTAGGGCCGCTTACCACCATAAATGAATAGATATGAACCAAAGGCCAAACACCGGTTATAAAAAAATAACCTCCTTGAATCCACAATAACAACATTAAGTATTTATTATTTCCATCCATTGATGCTTTGTTTTACACACTGAGAATAGAAAACCATAGCTTTTTTATTTATGTTATGAAGTCTGATATAATTAATGATTACTTATTGAGAAGAGAGGGATGAAAATGAATACAGATAAAGAAAGGTTCCTTTATAATGTACGAGATATAATTTCCTTTTCTAATGATCTTGATATTATTAAATGCTAGGGATATGTTCAGAAATTTGTATAAAAAATCAAAGTTGGCAATAAAACTATTTAAAGTATATAGGGAAAATAAATATCTGGTCCGGACAGCTGTGGATGCAACCAATTACATGACCTTATATATGAAAATTGTTTCTGAAATTTCCAGGAAACAAATGAGGGTAATAAGAATACTTGGAAGACTCCTTACCAATAAAACGCATAATGAAAAAGGGGTAATATCATTGGCTCAGATAAAAGCAACAGGCACCTTTATACATTATTCCATAGGCATACTCTTTCTATATTTATACCACATCCTATGGAAGAACAGAATTACAAAGCCAAACCTTACAGGAGGCTTATCCTTAGGGTTAGCAAATGGATTACTAGGCATCGCAGCCTGGTATCTTTATATGAATTTACATCGCAATCCTCCACAAATTGACAGAAAGAGTTATCTTATAAATTTAGTAATTGCACATTTAATTTTCGGAACTGTCGCAGCTTTCGAGTACAACAGGCGATTACACCTTTCTGAAAGAAAGTCAGCTTATAATCCTCAATCTTCCATTCAGTTCTTGTCATAGAGGAGCAATCTGATGTTTATTCTTTCAAACATTTATAACATTGTGGTCTTATACTTGAAAAGTAGCTAAAAACTGAAGCAATGGAATATAAACCATCATCATTACCGGCAGAACATCTGAATGAACAGCCGGGGGCTGAAGCAGAGATGCAGCTTAAACCTGAGTTTATCAGGAGCGACTATAAAGGCAGTGAAAAGCTTAAAGGTAAAATTGCTTTGATCACTGGTGGCGATAGCGGTATTGGAAGATCCGTGGCAATACATTTTGCTAAAGAAGGAGCAAACATTTCAATTGTATATCTCAATGAACATAAAGATGCAGAGCAAACCAAAAAAATGGTTGAACAGGAAGGAGGCAAATGCATTCTTATTTCAGGCGACATTGGTGATCAGAACTTTTGCAATAAAGCAATTGAGGAAACCCGTAAGCAATTGGGAGGCTTGAATATCCTTATCAATAATGCAGGTGAACAGCATGTCAAAGGATCGATCGAGGAAATAACAGCAGAGCAACTTGAAAGAACCTTCCGCACCAATATCTTCTCTATGTTCTATCTGACGCAGGCAGCATTGAAGCAGATGAAAGAAGGGGACTGTATCATCAATACAAGTTCAGTTACTGCTTATAGAGGAAAAGAGTCATTGATAGATTATTCGTCCACCAAGGGATCTATTGTAACATTTACAAGATCGTTAGCAAGCAGTCTTGCAAAAAGAGGAATAAGAGTAAATGCAGTAGCACCAGGTCCGATATGGACGCCATTGATTCCAGCTACTTTCCCTCCGGAAAAAGTAAGTAGCTTCGGAAAGCAAGTACCATTGGGCAGACCAGGACAACCTTCTGAAGTAGGTCCTTCTTATGTATTTCTTGCATCCAAAGATGCCTCTTACATCACAGGACAGGTTATTCATCCAAATGGTGGGGAACCTGTAGAAAGCTGATAAAAAAGCGGAATACCTAATCCTTAAGGGTTTGGGTATTCCGCTTTTTGATAAACATACCTTTATAGACTAACGATCACCCCCTCTTTTAATCTCTTCTACAGCTATTATAAGGCCTCTCTGTTGAACGACCAAAATGAAACTGATTGATAATAAAATTCAGATAAAGCATCAAAACGCCAGGAAAAATTCTTATCTCACATAAACTATCTTTTCCTGATATGCTTCAAAAAAGCCTAAGCCGCCGTTGATGTTTGAATAATAATTATAATAGAAAGGCTCAGTAAACAGAGGCTCCTCATAAAAGTCCAGACTGTCTTTTGAAAATATAGGATCTTTAATAAGTGGTCTATCCGAAAATCTTTTACCCAGGTTATAATCTTTCAAATTCTTAGTAAAAGAAAAAAAATTGAAAAACTCATATCTTCTGTAAGAAATATACTCCCCTCCATCCCTATATAAATCTTTTTTATAATAGAAAGGAATATCATAAGTCATTTCGTCAAGCATATCTTTCATACTTTCAGTACCACTTCCTCTATTATCCCTAATAGTATCTTTAGAAGAATTTAATAATTTACTATAATACATATAGCCAACACCAAATCTCTGCTCATAATCCGGATTTAATGAATTATTAATAACGCGATAACCATTGAGCCACATATTATCCACATACATAGAATCGATTTTAGATATTGATACATCAATTTCATCAGGAACAGTAGTTACGGCATCAACATGCCTGCCATCAGGAAGGTTGATATTAAGAAATAATTTCTGTCCGGGAATAAAATCAAAGGGTAACAAATCTAAAGAAGTATAAAATGCATTTTCTTCAGAATAATTATGGGTGTTATAAGACAACAAAACAGTATCATTTCCATCGGAAATTGTCACAATAGCGTCCTTAATATATTGCTCACTAAAAGGATATTTGTTCTTTTTAAAAAAAGGCAATGTCTGACCTACATATATTTTCGCATCAATCCGGCCTACATAACCCTTGACTACAATTTTCATGTCTTTTAGTGAAATAGGAACTTTTACTTCATCAGCTTCTTCTATACACGACACAAGTGTAGGTATAGTTAAAAGAATTAAACATGACATTAAAAAAGAACGCACCATCAGAAAATCAATCTATATGAAACAGAAGGAATAATAGGAAACAAAACGATTTTATTCAATTTGTAATGAGAATATTTTATAATACCTGCATCAGTTGATCCATCTTTGGCAAGAAAATAATAGTATGGGTTTTCCCGGTTATATGCATTGTAAATACTAATATCCCATACTCTTGAAATATTCCTTTTAAGTGATTTGTGAAATTGTGCACCAAGGTCAAGTCTGTGGTATGCCGGCATTCTATAGCTGTTTTTAGGAGCATAAATCGTATAATAATATTCTGTCCATGCACCATTTGTTGGGTAAGGATTTATTGTACGAGTAATACTGGTAGGAATTGTATATGCATTACCCGATGAATAAACCCAGGTTATGGATATTGAAAACTTATCTTTAGGCTTATAAATAACTACTACAGAAGCATCATGCCGATGATCATATTTGGCAGGATATTTTCTCCCAAGATTAAGTTCCTTGAATTGCATCCAGTTCCATGACAATGTGTAAGCCAGCCAACCAGAAAACTTGCCTGCCCTTTTATGAAGCATAAACTCACTTCCATAGGTCCAACCTTTCCCTTGTGTGACCTGCTCTTCCCATGTATAATACCTACTTGAATTAAAATTTTTAACAAGAAAACTAGCGCCTTCCTTATAATCAACCAGATTAAAGCTCTTTTTATAATAACCTTCTATTGTTAAAGTTAAACTATGCTTAAAATCCTTTGCAATGCCCAGGGCTACCTGTTTAGAATTCTGAAGAGTGATATTGTTTGTTGCCGGTACCCATAAATCCAGTGGCGGTCCTAATATATTTTGCGAAAGCATCAGAGCATACTGGTTCATTTCTGCATAAGATGTTTTGATCGCAAATTTCTTACTCAAATGAAAGGCCATAGATACTCTTGGTTCGGGCTTGATATATACTTTATTTCTGACACTATATCTGGTAAGCCTCCCTCCCAGATTATATGAAAAGAATGATGAAAGCCTGCCTGTCTCTTCAACATATATAGACATCTCTTGCGATTTGACTGGAATGTCCGATTTGTCAGTGATCATTCCTCTTGATTCTTTAATGAATGCTCCTGGAGCAAAATGATGAAAGATCATCTGAATCCCGGCATTTATGGAATGCTTTTCAGATGGTTTATAGGCGAACTCATACTTAAGCGTTATATCCTTAATAGAGCTATTATAGTGATAGTCATAACCTGTACTATCCTCGAACAAATATTGTTTTGTCTTTATATAAAATTTACTGGCACCCATTGACAACCTTGATGATAGCTTGTCAGATATAATATTATCCCAGACAAGATTACCAAGTATATTATTCCAATTCAGGCGAGTATTATTACTAAAATTATAATTCTTAAAATTGCTTTTAAAATTATCTTTACCATTATAAAAGCTGAAGCTGATTTTATTTCTGCGATTAATATCCCAATTCACTTTGGCATTAATATCATAGAAATAATACGAAACCTTAGAAGTGTCAGGAAGGAAAGGACTTATTAATAAATCCATATAACTTCTTCTTGCCCCTATAATAAAGGAACACTTATCTTTCTTTATAGGACCTTCAAGCATTAATTTGGATGAAAGAATTCCTACACCAACCTCACCATGATATTCCTTTTTATTCCCCTCCTTCATTGTCATATCCAGCACTGATGATAGCTTACCTCCATACTTTGCAGGAAATGCACCTTTGGTGAATTCTATATCTTGCAATACATCTGAATTAAACAGAGAAAAGAATCCATATAAATGCGAAGCACTATAAAAAGGCATGCCATCCAGCATAATAAGGTTCTGATCAGGACCTCCACCGCGTACATACATGGCAGTATTCCCTTCTCTACCCTTTTGTACTCCAGGCATTAGTTGCAAAACTTTGATCACATCTCTTTCTCCAAGCAATGAAGGAACACTATTAACCTGTTTCATCGACAGGGTAATTTTACTCATTTGTACATTACTGCTCAAATAAGCTGTATCTTCCCCAAGAATGGTAATCTCTTTCAAAAAATGTTGGTCTGAAATAAGCCTGACATCAATCACCTGTGAATTCCAAACCTTTTTCTTCTGAGTAGTATATCCCTGCATCAAAAACAAGACTTCAAGAGTGTCTTTGCTTTCAAAACTAAGCGAATAAAATCCTGATGTATCTGTAGCTGTGCTTAAGTTGATAGCAGGTATGCTCACCACCACTCCTACAATAGGTTCATTGCCAGATGATTCTTTAATATGCCCCTTAATTGAAATACTATTGGCATTTACCTGTGCTGACAACTTCTGATAAGAAACAGTTATGAATAATAAAAAAAGAATTGGTCTATAGAAAAAGTACATTTATAAAAATCAAATTGAACAATATTGGATTATCTAATTTTGTATTTTTACTTTCCTATGCAAACAACTGAATTATATAATGAAACTTGAATAATATCTTAGTTAAACATCACTTTCAAATGAATCCAGACACTTGGTTAAAGCATTAACATTAAAATCTGACAATCAAGAAACACTTAAAAAATTGATACCAATATTTGATAAATAAGTTCCAATGAATATGTACCTGATAAAAATGTAAGGCCCCCAAACAGCTACTTTTTAAATTGCATAGAACCTATGATCTTCAATAGTTCAGCATTTTGTTCTTCATCAATATAAGATGAAATGAAACTCAAACAGAATCCGTTTATAATCGTTGCGTAATAATCCTGCTGAATCAATACTCCCGAATAGTCAATTTCTGCATGCATTTTATGAAATGTTTTTCCTCCGAAAACTTCACTCTTAAAGTCCTCATCAGTTAACTTATAATTAAGTTGTGTTTGTTTCATAAACTTCCTTGTATGGAACAAATAATCGGCTCCACTTTTAATTCCAGGAGAAGATGAAATATTTTCAGCCATCAGGATAAAGCTCGGATTAAAATCCACGGGGGCTCCACGTTCATATTTTAAAACAGTTAGAAAATTAGCGGTTGTTATTTCAGCAGCTTTCACTAAGGCTTTTAGTTTTTCATCATCTCCAGTGACTAAATTTTCTCCACTCTTCATGATTTGCTTTACTTCTTCCTTTGATTGAACATGCCAGCTGGAAGGAATGTCCATTTTCAAATTAAAATAAGAATTTGTATAAATACTATCATCCTTAAGGGTACCATAATCAAAATTCTTTGATTTCTGGGCAAAGGAAAAAGTAAAACTGATAATAGATAAAAATACAACTCCTAAAAATCTAGCTTTCATTGATTTATGATTTAAATCTTAAACATATTCAAATATAATTTTTATACAAATTACCTAAATTATTTTGTATTGACAAATCATATTGTACACAACTTACAACCAGAGTAAATCTTTCTCCTATTCTCAAATGCAATTACGTTCTATCTATTAAACATAGTTTTTTAAAAATTATCCGTTCACTAATATCTGTTTCCTCTAAATCCTTTATAATCTATAATTTCACCACTTCAATTCTATAATCTGACATTCCTCACTATTGAAATAAAGGCGTTTAGATGAGTAAACCTACATCCTCAACTATCGCCCCTCTCTTCCCTATTGCAATAAAAACTCTGTAACTTCTCCTGTATAAGTAATTGTGAGCTGATGCATCGTACGTGTGCATGCTATATACAACATACTTTTATCTACATCCGTTTTATAATTATCTTCTGTAGCATAAGGTACAATCACCTCATCAAATTCAAGCCCTTTAGCCAAATGAGCAGAACTAATACTGACACCTTCTTTAAATGAAGTAGATTCATCAGTAAGTAAATAAACTCCTTCTGCTTTTAGGTCCTGATAAGCCTTTTCTGCCTGTTTCTGGGTCTTGAAAATAATGCCAAGAGATTGATTTCCTGAACTTCTGAAATGAGTAATCATTTCTTTGATGGCATGTAACTCCTCCTCTTTGCTGCTAAAGCGTGACACTATCGGTTCCTGGCCATGCCTTTCCATCGGTATGATATCAGGATTAGGTACTATGCGCTGAGCAAAAGCAGTAATCTCCCAGGTAGACCTGTAACTTCTGTTCAGCTTTACAATATCTGCAGATGGGAATACTCTTTCAATAGTTTCTGCTGAGGAAGCACTGTATGGATTTACTGTCTGACTGATATCTCCCAGTATAGTCATTTTGCAGGGAAACAGTCTGGACAACACTGCATACTGGACCGGAGTATAATCCTGCATCTCATCAATCAGCAAGTGCTTTACTCTATCAAATGTACTTATCCCCTCAAGACGTAAACGGAAATAGATCAAAGGAAAAACATCCGCATACTCTAACCCCGTTTGCTGATCTGTTTTGAACAGGTCTGGTCTGTCGATCCATTGATAAAAGTCTTTGTAGAGATCAAACACATTGTTAAACCTGAACATGCGGGGTATAGATTCCCAGATCCTTGCCTTATCTCTTCCTGTAAGCTTCTGCCCTTTGGCCTCTCTGACAAATGTCTGTATGTCTTTTACTACTAAATCAAACCTTTTTAACATAGGCATCCGATGATAGTTCTTAAACTTCTGAAGGATGAAATGAGCCGGAACTACCGTTTGACCTATCTTAAGATCTGTAGATTTGAAATAGTTATTCTCTACATGGAGAAGGTACTGATTCAGCTTGCTAAGAAATTCAAACGATGACTTAAATTTGATCCTTTCAATAAAATAAGGATCATGAGCATCCAATAAACTGGACACCTGCTCGAAGAAGCTTTGAAACTTGTATTTCTTTTCAAGTAAGTCTGAAGCCAGCTCTTCCATGACCATCTCCGGAATGTGCTCTTCCCCAAGCTCTGGCAGGACGTTAGAGATGTAATCGGCAAAAACTTTATTAGGAGAAATGATCAGGATATCTTTTGCTGCGATGCTATCTCTGAAGCGATACAAAAGGAAAGCAATTCTATGCAAGGCAATAGAGGTCTTACCCGATCCGGCTACTCCCTGGATAACCATTATGCGCGAAGTGTCATTCCTGATGACTGCATTCTGATCACGTTGAATAGTTGCCACAATGTTCTTCATCTTGTCATCAGAAGATCTTGCTAACTCTTTCTGAAGAACATCATCATGAATATTGATCTCGTTTTCGATCATAAACTCCATACGTCCGTCTCTGATCTTGTATTGCCGTTTTAATACAATCTCCCCCTGAACTGTTCCTGAAGGTGTGGTGTAAAATGCATCCCCCAGCTCAAAATCATAGAACATGGAGGATATCGGTGCACGCCAGTCATAGATCAGGTTCACACGCTTTTCCATGTCTGCAAAAGAATAGATGCCAATATATACAGGCACTCTTATATGATCATTCCCAATAAAATCTATTCGTCCAAAGTAAGGAGACTGACTCAGCTTGATCAGCTTACGTTTTCTTTCAACTGCTGCTCCTCCTGTAAAAGCCATACGGTTAATAGATTGATCGGCAGCAACCATTTCAGCTTCATCCATGCCCGACTTTTGCTCATGGATGTATTGCTTTTTCTGCCTCATCTCCTCTGAATATTGCTTTACAGTGTCATCTATATGCCTAACTGCCAGCGTAAGTTTTTCCTTAATCTCTTCAAGGTATTCTCTTTCTTCTTGCTCTGTCGCATTGATCATAGGGATAGTTTAGGAAAGTGGACCGCAAAGATACCAGAAACTTTAACTTTTTGTTCATACCAAACCCAAGAAACGTCTGAACGTTCAAAAGCTTTATCATATTGACGAGCGAAATATCTGAGTTTTTAAAAAGAATAAACTATACCTTTCTGGCAGACTCCTGATTATAGTTGTAGATTTTATTTATAACTATCAGATCCTTCGAGGGGCCCAGGATGGTAAGATTATACTCATAACACTGTGCTTGGCCTTTACCATATCGAGCTTGCGAAATATATGACTTTTCTAAAAAAATGTGGCTTAAACTATTTGGCAAAATATAAGGCAAATATATTAAGGATTAATATTCTAAACTTGAAACATTCTACTTTAAACTTTCAACTTTAAACTTTAAGCTTTCCTCTTTACTATCCAACTGAAAACCAAACACCTATGTTCTACAAATTTTCACCCATTCTCTTCATCTTTCTATGCTCCAAAATTCATATTTTTGCATATTAAAATTTACATACAACATGAAAACTTTTATTTTACTTTCATCTTTTTTGGTTTTATTTTGTACCCATTCAATAGCCGGTGATACTGACAGATCCAATGCCCTTTGAGAAAAAAGCAAGATCATTTATTGGAGAATGATAGACAGGTCTGGCCAATGGGTGATTAAACCTTTATACGCAGGGATCAGAGATATGGAGTTGGTGAGGTAAAAAGTTTTGAATTTGCATTTTAAAGAAACATAGAAAAGCTCCCGAAAATCGGGGGCTTTTTTCTTTTCCGTGGCATGTCAATTTAAAAACATAGTGCAATTACTAAATCCTGTTACTTCTAAAAATCCTGTATTTCCTGATTCAGACAATCTCACAATCCTGAAGGGATTGAATATTTATAGATGGTTGGAACATTGCCTTGGTACGCCCCCTACAGGGTCATATGTTATTGGTCTAATCTTATCTATATACATTTGACCTCTTCGAGGTCAGGACTTTTCTCCAAACTTTCATAGCTTTGTAATATTGCTAGAAATCTTGCCTGTCCTACCATAGCCAATTTAAAGAATCTATATTTGGTTAAGTTAACGGTTATGGCTATAACTTGGGGGACAGACACAAAGAGGATTCTTAATTCATAAATTATTTAATCCTTTACCTTCAATATTCAGCATTTGCCGATTTCTTTTCACTTACTATTTTTTCTGCCATCAAAAGGGCCTGATAGGCATTCACAATTCCTCCTGTAGATGAAAGATTAGAAAACGGAACTTTAGCAGCATCTGGCTTTCCGCCCGGAATCAGGACTTTCTTTTTATTTAAATTTGTACATGTGTTCAATAAGATATTTCTCAATTCAACAGCGGTGAGTTCCGGATAGTAAGACCATACTAAGGCTGCAACTCCTGATACTACCGGACCAGCAAAACTGGTTCCACTAACCATAGCATACAAGTTTCCTTCTGTCAGAGAAACAATCTCCTCTCCTGGAGCAAATAAGGCAACATTCTTTTTTCCATAATTGGAGAAACTGGCACATAGCTTCTTATTGGCCTTTATACTGTTCGCTCCGACCTCCAGCCAATTACCGACGGAATTCCCATCATTGCAAACCCTGCTTGGATAATGAATGATTTCATCAATATCATAAGCGCTATTACCTGCTGCATGCACCAGAAGGACATTACGCTCTTCCGCATATCGGATAGCATCGTCCACAAACTTTTTTTGCGGTGAAAACTCTTTACCGAAACTCATATTGATCACATTTGCGCCATTGTTTACTGCATAGCGAATAGCCAGGGCAATGTCCTTATCATATTCATCTCCATTGGGCACAGCCCTTAAGACCATAAATCTGACATCTTCAGCAATTCCATCAATACCCGTTCCATTGCCACGTATTGCCCCAATCACTCCTGATACCGGGGTGCCATGGTCCGCTCTTGGGCCTTTCACATCGTTATTACCATAAATACTATCATTTATGTTTTCAATATCATCACCAATGATCTCTCTCGGATTATAACTTAAATTCAGATTTTCTTTCAGTTGTGTTTCAGTCCTCTTTTTCATGCTCTCCAACTCTTCACGGCTAAACCCTTGTTTATACCTATCAAGCAACCAGTCGCGCGCATATAAAACGCTCCGGTTGGCATTGGTAATTTCCTTTAAATCATCTACAGTATATGTGCTGGTTCCAAGATGTTTAAGAACAACTTTTTCAACATCCGTAAGTATCTTTTCAAACTTCTTAAGGGTTTCATTCAACTTAGTTTGTTCTTCTACTTCAGCTTCATGCTTCGCTTTGACTTTAAGATATAAACTATAGTCATTCACCTGATCAGCTGGAACATCAGCTTCTGATTGTATATTTTTAAAAACAGGATCATATTTTCTGAGCATTCTTACAAATTCATACGTTTCTGTCTCAATGTTTTTGCCTTTATCATTTCCGAGAAATCCCCAGCCATGTATATCATCCACATATCCGTTTCCATCATCGTCTATACCATTACCTGGTATTTCCTTTTCATTGACCCATATCCTGCCCTTCAGATCTTCATGATCTATATCCACTCCGCTGTCTATAATAGCAACGATAACCGTCTTACGGGTCTTTTTATCTTTCAGTAAAAGGTTATATGCTTTATTGACACTTGCCCCTGCTATTTTATCTTCTTTAAGATCTGCATTGTACCAATTGATATTTTTCTTAGGAAATGCATTTACAGAGGATTGCGACTGTGCAAGAACTGAAAAAGAAAAAAATACATTTAATAGTAAAAGATTTACTAAAACCCTGTTTTTCATAGAGAATCTTGTAATGAATAAATTATTGAAAAAAAACTTTTAAGTATTATAGCAATTAAATTTCAAATTCATGAATACATTTAACGAAAAATCCTTTTTTGCATTATCAACCACTGATTTAAAAGTAATTGAATTGATTGACATGATTACTTTACCACTGATTTAAAAATTAGCGGTATTTTCCTTTTTATGTATAATACACTAAATGTCTGAACCACTGATTATAAAAGTGATTATTTTGATTTATATGATTTCTTTACCACTAATTAACAATGATTGTTTTGATTGAAATAATTATTTGACCTCTGATTTAAAAAGAATTGTTTTGATATATATGATTGCCTGAACAAAATAATCATCATTCTAATCATTATTTAATCCCCCCAATTACGTCCCCCAATGATTTAAAAAAATTACTTTGATTTACATCATTTCCAGAGACTGCAATTTTTGAGAATAATATGATTTCCAATATGAATTAATTATAAAAATCATTTCAATCACAAAAAATCAGTGGTATTTCCTTTTATTATTAATGATACGCTTAAATTCTAAACTCTTTGCGCCAAAGTTAATAGCCCTACTTCAAGATTATATGCTTCCAGATAATTAAGGGCTTGAGCTAAATGTACCGGTTCCAGTCTGCTCACTGCTTTTAATTCTACTGATATTATTCCTTCCACTAAAAAATCTACTCTTCGTGTACCTATATGTTTGTTCTTGTAATAAATGGGCATTACGTGTTCTCTGGAAAATGTAATTCCCCGTTCCTCCATCTCTATCTTTAGCGCTTTTTGATAAATTACTTCCTGAAATCCATTACCTAATGATGAATGGACCTCCATGGCACATCCTATCACTTTCGATGTCTCACGGGAATACTTATATTCTTCGTTTACCACTGATTTTAAAAATGATTATTTGATTGACATGATTCTTTGACCACTGATTTAAAATTGATTTTTTTAATTGACATGATTGCCTGACATAATAATCATTATTTAATATCAAATCCCCTTTGCTAATGATTTAACTGATTACTTTAGTTTACATCATTTCCAGAGCCTGCGATATGAGATAATTTGAATTTCCAAGTTGAATTAATCATAATAATCATTCAATCACAAAAAATCAGTGGTTCAGACATTTTTGCTTTAAACGCACACTCAGAAATGCCTAGCTGGTTATACTTCTGGTTGAACTGTTGCAAGATTATAATTTTTAAATTAAAAAAGCAATAACCCATTGATACAAAGAAGTATTAAACCAGAATTAATTCATCTGCATCAAAAAAATTAGAATATCCCTTCTCCTCTTATGGCATAATGAACTGCTAAAATACTATATGAAAGTAGGAGTGCTAATACAAATAAAGCTATATAAAATAAAACCTTATTTGAACTGTTTTGAACTCTCAACCTTAGGAGTATTATTTTCAACAGTAGGTGTAAAAGAAACATTACAACAAGGGTAATTCCTATGAAAATTATGAGGATAAAAAATACCGAAAACCCAGTTATACCAGACAAAAAATCATAAACTTATTACCGACCTATTTGAATTCAAATCAGGATTTTTATAAAAGACCTTAGTAATTCCGGAATCATAAGGTTAAAATGTATTTATACTTCATTACATAAAAATTTCATTGATCGATTACAGAAATTACTTCTGATACTCTATTCTGGTAATACGCCAGATAAATTCCCCCGCACCTGTTTTTACTACTACTTCATCACCTACTTCTTTTTTCATCAGAGCGACTGCCATTGGTGAGTCTATGGAGATGTAGTCTTTGGTGGTATCAAAGATCTCATCATACCCCACTATCCGGAAGCGTTTTTGTTCGCCTCTGTCATTTTGAATCTCTACCCACGCACCAAACATTACTTTGCCTTCCTGGAAAGGTGTATAATTCACGACTTTCAAATCAGTAATACGTTTCCGTAAATAAAGCACGCGCCTATCAATTTCCCGCAATCGCTTCTTATTGTAATGATAATCTGCATTTTCAGAACGATCTCCAAGACTTGCAGCCCAAGCTACCTTCTGCGTGGTGTCTGGCCGTTCTACGCGCCATAAATGATCCAACTCGGCTATTAATTTTTCTAAACCTTCCGGAGTTATTAAGAGCGTTTTCATGTTGAGGTGTTCAAAGAGTAATGGATGTAATATGAGGTTAGTATTATGGCCTATAACTTTCTGCTACTTTGATTTAATTCAATTAACAGATTTGTCAATTCCTGACTTTTTCTAATCTTGTTAACTTTATCTGCAATTTGATTAACAACCTTCTCTGTCTCATTGCCTGCATACCATGCAAAATGATCATAATCGAAATTACCATCAAATGGAGAATCAAAATAAAACTGTTTTTCAGAGATTGCTTTATCCCAATCATTGATTTCAACACGATCCGCTTTTAAGGCTGCAAGCAAGGGAATGTACTTTTCATTCCTCAACGATTCAGTAATTTTAGCAGAATCAAATTTATCTTTATGAACCCAAAGCATTAACCCTGGATTTCCTCCATAATTTACCCAGAATCTCAGACAGAGTGAATCAGGGCCAAAATCAGTAAGGTACCACTTACAGCAGTTCATGTCGCCATATACATTAAATTCCCATCCTATTGCAATGTCTTTGATTCTGAAATGCTCTATCAATGATTGCTTTAACTTGTTAACCCAAGTGACTCTAATTGCATCTTTATTATTATATAAATCAATAAATGCATTCCACTTATCTACATTATCAAAAACAGTGGTAGCCATGTTAAGAAATTCTTGTTGCATATTATAGCGCTTTTATAGTTTCTAGATATTGCTTTAAATATTCTCGTAATCTGACATTCTGATCAGAAACAGTTTTAATACACTCATTTAACCATTCATTTATATGATCATTGAAATGCCAATAGTCAATATGGCAAGGTATTCTTTCAGGTAAATGGAAAAGATCAGGATTATCTGGTCTTAGGCATGAACATTCATCCGGAAGCTTCCAAGATGCCGGGCTTAAGTAGACAACTCGAAAATTCTTTAAATAATCATTGCTATTGTAATCTATCCCAGGATTTACCTGATGTATCTCCTGATACCAGTACCTGTATAATTGATTTGGTTGATCTATAGCATAATTACTTTTATTCTCGATTACGATTACACTGGCTGGCTCTGAACGTTTAATTAAAATATCAATCCTTCCAACCTCTGCAGTAACGGTCCAGCTTCCTGATTCTGGCTTTTCAATTCCAAGTTGTTTGAGGAAAATTTCTAAGAAACGTGTCCCTTGTCCATGGTCACCCTTGGGGTTGAGCAACATGCTTAACAAGAAACTATGTTTAGTTTCATTTATACCAAAATACTTAAAAGGATTAAGTTTCAAGCTATGTTTATGATTCAAAACTTCTACTTCCTCCTTGATACCAATAGCCTTCTCTAAAAAAGTAAAAGCATTAACATACCTCTCCTTTATGATATCTTGCTTCTCTGGCAGCTCTTCTAATAAACTATTAATAGAAGCATAATTCCTTTGTTTAATTATTTTATTAACATTAGTAATTTCAGTAATAACCTGATTTAAATAAAAAATATGCATAATCTAAAATAGAAACCGCTAGTAAAAATTCTATTTAATATGAGACAAAGGCTGATAACTTCAACAAAGAAATAACTACATATATACAATGAATTAGAGAACTATCCCTCTTCTAAAAAAAAGCTTTAAACCACAATTATCTCAGCCTGGACATCTATCCTAAAACCATATGTCCTCCAAAACCACTTGTTGTATTCATTATCAATTTCCTGAAATCTGGGAACTCGTTTATTACAAGCAAATGCCTTTTTGTGTCTGAACTTTACTACCTCTTCCTCGTGATACTCATACAAAAATTGGATTGTAGATACCAATTGCTCTATTGCTCCTTGTTTCCACTCCCCACCTTTCTTTACACATTTAAGTTCCATTAAGTAAAGATGATTTGAAGAGGTTAACATCCCATCACATCTCCCCCTTCCAGTTTCTTCCCCATCTTTTATTACACATTTATCAATTGCAGTGAATGTAAGAGAAAGCTCATTTTCATTAACAATTGTAGCAATCCATTTAGCTTCATCAGTTAGGTCCGTGTATGCTTTTCCTCCACCCTCATCATCACAGATTCCGAATTTTACATGATTGATGGGAGGTTCCTGACAAGTTTTATCAAAAAAATTCATATCAGATTTCTTCTTCTATTTCGAGTAATGTATCAAACAAAATATTTCCTTCTCTTAGCATATCATTCAAATAATTTCTATCTGATGGTATACCTTCCGGTGAAGAAAGTTTCTGAATAGTCCCTTTATGTTCGTCTAATTGGTAAACTACAGAATCTTCTGATGGAATAAGAGCATCAAGTGAAATAACGTTTTTTAACCTCGACAAAAGTTTGTCTGATTTTCCTGATTGTTCAATTTTTCTTTTGAGTTCAAAACCTTGTATGGCAATGCTTAAAAAATTAATGATATATGGACTGTGAGTCGTCATTATCAGTTTATTTCCAGGACTCATGTTGTTAAATTTCAATAAGCTCTGTAGCATTTGCCATTGAGATGCAGGAAAAAGATTTTGCTCTGGTTCTTCAACTATGTTTATGAAAGCTGTTTTATTAAACCTGGAAGTTAGTACGGAAATAGCAGCTCGTTTTTGCTCTTCCGAAAAATCCTCATTGGTATAAATTTCTTCTATGCCCTTCTTAAATCTTTCTAATTCCTCGCTACTCATAGGCTCCTTACTATTATTCCCTTTCTTTCTGACTCTGTTTGCCAAAAATTGCGATACAATGTATAATGGTACCAGAGATTGAAAGCCACTGGAAGCTTCAGTAAGATCTACTGAAAAACCCCTCCCTTTTAGTTCAATACGATCAGAAAAATCATCATATTCAATTCCTACATCATTAATTGGCAGTCTCGTAAAACCGTTTAACGCATCTTTTGCTCTGTTAAATTCTGTCAAGAACTCAGTCAATGATTCTGATGAAAGTTTTAATTCTTTTGGTGATTCTACATATGAAATAAAATTTCTTTCGGCAGGAACATACATTATTTGCGGCAATTCATAATGCTTTTTGTCAATTTTTTCGATACTTAAATCTCCAGATTCATACCTAATATTAAATGAAACTCCTTCAAATTCCAGTATTGACTCACTACCTTGAGTGTATTGAAAATAATTTTGTAACCGGTGATACCCTAAACGTTTGAAAGAAAATATATCTGAATAGTTAGACGGATCATTCGTAAAATCTCCCCTATATAAAGCTTTCTCAATCCACATAAAAGTAGAAATCAATTTTGCGACAGTACTTTTTCCCGATCCCTGGTTACCAATAAAAGTTGTTACCTTTTTGATATCCATCCAGCCATCGTTTTCCTGATACCCTTCTTTAATAGGACCGAAATTTTTTACTCTAATCCTGCTCATACCTGTATAATAATAATTTTAAAGGTAAGTAAATTATTGAATTTAACATTAAGGTTTGCTCTATCTTCTCAGCCAATTATACACCTCTTTCATCAAATGTTCTGATGCCATACCCCGAAAAATTTTATCATCCATCAGCTTCTGGAAAATTTTCTCATTTCCCTGCATCCTATCGATAAGAATGGTAGTGATCATTTTCTCCCAGATATGACGAAAATTATCCATGGTATTTGCCTGTGCAGCTTCTTTGATTTTTTCATTTTCCACTGCAGCCTGTTTTACCTGTTCAAAATATAATCGATCTGCATCTTTGAAATCTGTTCCAAAGCGTTCATTAAGCTTTTCAATTAATTCTGATAAAACTACTTTTTCATCTTTAAGCCCCGCAGTTCCTACTTCTGTAGGACCATATAAGGGTTCGGGTTCTCCTACTTTCAAATCAATAGACCCTTCACTTATTTTTTGCAATCTGTAATATTTTAGTGTTACATCATCATCTATCTTTATCGTAACATCTGACTCTCTTTTAGGTAATTTTAAAATTAAAAATCTTAAGTACGTATATAATTTTTCAAGATCGGAATCCTGGAAGGGTATCACCTGACTTAAATATGCATACAAATTCCTGAATGCTGACAATTGGCCTTTCAACTGTTCTTGTTCTTCTTCTTTCAATTGTTTAAAGCGCTCTACAGCCTTGTTTACGATTGTATCCATTGCTTTATGCTCTCCTGGTGTTGACTCCAGTCGCTTTCTAAACCAGACCTCACAAAAAGCATTTATTTCTTCCTCTGTATAACTTCTCCAATCTTCAATGGAGTGTTGCAGGCGATACAACTGATGCGGATCTGTTACCTCTTCAATTGTAGTCTCAGTATAATAGGGTTTAAATGCATTGTATATCTCCGCCGGTTCATTCTGGAAGTCGAGTACAAAGGTTTCTGATTTGCCCGGGGCTGTTCTGTTTAATCTTGAGAGTGTTTGTACAGCCTGTATCCCTGACAGCTTCTTATCCACGTACATGGTATGTAACAGAGGCTGATCAAAGCCTGTCTGATATTTTTCTGCAACAATTAATACCTGATACTCTCCTGTTGAAAATTTCTGAGGTAATTCTGTTTCTTTTATTCCCAAATTTAAACCTGGCTCTGTGTATTCTACATCATTGAGATCAGGATCTTTAACCGAACCTGAAAAGGCTACGAGTGATTTAATATCTGTATAACCTTTTTCTTTGATATAGGAATCAAAAGTTTGTTTATATCTTACGGCCTGCAATCTTGAGCCTGTTACTACCATAGCTTTGGCCATGCCTCCTATACGATGCCGGGTGTTTAATCTGAAATGCTCAACCATCACCTCTACCTTTTGTCGCAGGTTATAAGGATGCGTTACAAGGAATCTGGCAAGTGCCTTAGCTGCTTTATTCTTCGGAAGCTTCGGATCATCTTCTGCCGATTTTACCAGTTTAAAGTAAGTTGTATAGGTTGTATAATGTTTCAGTACATCCATGATAAAGCCTTCTTCTATGGCTTGTTTCATGCTGTAATGATGGAAGGGAAACTTTCCTTCTTTTCCTGGTTCATCAAAGAAAATAAGGGTTTTATATTTTGGCGTAGCTGTAAAGGCAAAGAAACTGATATTTTTCTGTCTTGGCCTTTTAAGCATTTCTCTTGCCATCGCTTCTTTTGCCTCATCTGACAAGGGCTCATCTTCCATGTCAAGTATCTGCTCTGCAATGGCTGATTCAATACCGTCTTTGTTCAGTACTTTTCGAAGTTCCATAGCAGCTTCTCCGGATTGGGAACTATGGGCTTCATCCACTATGACTGCAAATGTTTTCCCTTTGGTGCTTAGTTCTATCTTTTCTCCTTTTTTCTCCAGGGTTTCTATAGCCTGGAAAATAAATGGAAATTTCTGTATGGTGGAAATAATAACCGGGACTCCCGTTGACAAGGCTTTGACCAGCTGCTGAGTATTTTCGTCTATCTTTTGTACAACTCCTTGTTTGTGCTCAAACTGATAGATGGTGTCCTGCAACTGCTGATCCAGTATTCTGCGGTCGGTAATAACGACGACCGTGTCAAATATTTTTTCATCCTGCTCATTGTGTAAACTGGACAAACGATGGGCCAGCCATGCGATAGAGTTGGACTTGCCGGAGCCTGCAGAATGTTGTATCAGATAATTTCTGCCTGCTCCATGTTCCCTCGAATGACCGACCAGTTGCCTTACTGCACTGATCTGATGATACCTGGGAAATATCATCGTTTCCTTTTTGACCGTTTTCAGACCTTTTTCGGTCAGCTCCTGTTTTTCTTCTACCTGAAGATGTATAAACCTTCCTATTATGTCCAAAAGGCTGTCTCTGGTAAGTATTTCTTCCCAAAGGTAGGCAACCGGATAATTACCATCTTCGGAAGGCGGGTTTCCTCCGCCCATGTTGTACCCCTTGTTAAAGGGCAGAAAAAAGGTCTTTTCCTTATTTAACCGGGTAGTCATAAATACCATTTCGGTATCTAAGGCAAA
Organism: Sporocytophaga myxococcoides; assembly: GCF_000775915.1. Taxonomy (NCBI): domain Bacteria; kingdom Pseudomonadati; phylum Bacteroidota; class Cytophagia; order Cytophagales; family Cytophagaceae; genus Sporocytophaga; species Sporocytophaga myxococcoides. Next base: position 209,296 of record NZ_BBLT01000005.1, on the reverse strand, counting down.
ATGCACCAGGCTTCTTTCTTTGAAGCGGAAGATGGCTTCTTCCGGATCTCGGTCTTCTTTGTATTGTCTTATAGCATTCTCTACCCGTTGGTTGGTCATGGCATTTTTCAGCTCCAGGGTCACAACAGGAATACCATTAACAGCCAGCACCATGTCCAATGACAGTTCACGATTTTTTTCGCTGAAATGTACCTGCCGATTTACAGTAAGTATATTTTTCTGATAGTCTTCCCAGGCTGTGGGATTCAAATTGGTATTGGGAGCAAAATATGCCAGTCGAAAAAGCTTGCCAAAGCATTTGAAACCATGTCGCAAAACATGTAGCACTCCTTTGGCTGCAAGTTCTTTTAACAGGTCTTTTACAAGCGCCTCTCCGGCTGATTTGCCATGAAACTCCTGTAAGGTCTTCCAGCGGGAAGGCTGACTTATAGCTATAAACTCAAGAAAGTCTTTTTCAAAAATTCCTTTTACCGCATCAAAATCTTTTGGATTTCCTTTACAATAGCCTGCTTGCGTAAGCAGATATTGCTCTATATATTCTTCAAATCGTATTTCCTTGTGTTTGCTCATGAGGCCTCCTCCTCACTTTGATACTTTGAAAGATCTAGCTTGCCTGTAACAGCGTGAGTGATAAGTGCGGTGCGGTATTCTTTGAGTTGCTCAATGGCCTTAATTATCTTTGACTCAATTAATACTGATGACGATAATATACCTTCAACTTTCTGTTCAATATCATTCTGTTCTTTAAATGGAGGGATTACCATATAAAAATCCATGATAGATGAAGGATTAATAGCTGGATAACTTACGCCATTTGAATTTGCCATTACATATTGAATAAATGGTTGTGACTTCAATAAATAGCTAAAAAATTTAGAGGAAATAAAATTAGATTTAGGACTTAACACAGCAAAACCGGTTGAAACAATCAAATTAGGTTCAGGACTTTCAACATAAGCAATAGCTTTTAAATAAGTTCTAACTGTACTCACAATTGTATCCCCATTGGTAACTCTTCTTCTTGCTCTAGATGGGGCTTTTTCAAATACATAATCTTCCTTATTAGTTATTCCATGGTCAAAATTAACACTTGAAATATCTACATACCTGATCTCAAAGTCGGGATCTGTATTATCGGGCAACTTGTCAACATTACAATTCGCAACAAATTTAATCTTCTTCACCTCCCAATGCTCCGGAATCTCCCCCAACCATTCCACTCCTGAGTCTTGCATTTTCACATCAGGATTTAAACCTTTGGTTACAGCTTTGGTAATAAGAGCTGTTCTTTTTTCTGCAAGAAGTTTTAAGAGTTCTTCTTTTTTGGAAATGAGAGCGTCTATTTGAGCAGTTTTTGATTGTAAATATTCTGCAATCAAAACTTGTGATTCGTATTTAGGATGTAGAATTGGAATCTTCTTTATTGCATACAAAGGAAGTCCAAATCTAGTAACTCCATTTGCGTAAATTTCAAAATATGATTGTGCATAGGTTGACTGAAAAAAATATAACAGATATAATGGACATATATCCTTAGATGGTCGAATCAAACTTAAATGATAACCACATATAACATTATCTAATACTTCATCAACCAAAGCTGGTATCCCAATATCATCTGCTGATTCTGAATCTTTGGTAATAATTACATCCCCTTTTAAAATTTGAAATTTTGAAATTTCTTCTTTAGTGGCACTCGCAGGCATGAAAGAAATTTCCGAGGTAATAAAATCATTATAATAAACATCTACGTAATTACACAGCAATACGTGATCCTCGTTTTCTTCTGCTTTCTTATCAACGTTGCTATTTTTTATTGTTGACAGAAATTGCAAACGAGTTTCCTCCCAATTTTCCTGCTTTTTTCTTTCACTTAATTTAGAACCCGACGCTTGTTTTTTCATTTCATTACAATTTCAAATCCTTCAACATTTCCAGAATCTCCGCTTCTACCTTTTCAATTTCTGATTCAATCTCGTCCAGACCACGGGGAGGCTCGTACACATAAAAATGACGGTTCAGTGGTATTTCATATCCCACTTTAGTTTTAGAATAATCCACCCAGGCATCCGGCACATGCGGGAGTACTTCTTTTTTCAGGTACTCATCAATATGTTTTTTTACCAGCTTGAGCAACTCTTTATTGTCTGCCTTAGCATCATAGTCCAGTGGCAAAGGCAAAGAAATTTTGCCTGGAAGAGGCACAAGTTCGGTATCACGTAAATCAGCGTCCGGCTCAGGGTTGCCTTTGCTGTCTCTGCAGATTTCTGCCTCCGCATCCCTTTCAGATAAGGCAGATAGTATTGCTTTTTTCAAAGCAGGTGCAAGTTTGAGGTTTTTCAAAGCAGGTGCAAGTTTGAGGTTTTTCAAAGCGTTGTCCAGCACCTTCAGGAATTTCTCCCGATCCTTGTATTGTTTATCTGTTTTAAATTTTGATAAGGCTTCTAATATCGATTCCTGTAAAGCAAGACCTTCTTTGATTTCCGCCTCTTTTTCAGATTTGTCTTTTTTCTTGCTTTCTGTCAAGGCTGCAAAAGCAGTTTCATCTTTTAGTCGTTCTATGCGTTCATCAGAAATGGTGAAATTAAGTCTTAGAGGTCTCTCTACCGTAATTTTCAAATATCCAAACTCCCTGTTGTTAAAAATTTTGGAACAGATCTTTTCCTTGCTTTCTCCATCTATCAATACTTTAGATGTATTGTCGTGTTTAAACTCACCATATAGCCTGGTTATTTCAGCGATGTGCGCATCGGACAATTCATTACGTTTATTCCCCAGGCTCTTGCGCATTTTCTGAAAATGCTTAGTAGCATCGATCAACTGAACCTTTCCTTTTCTGTTGGCCTGTTTTTTATTGCTTACAATCCAGATATAGGTAAAAATGCCGGTATTGTAAAACAACTGGTCGGGCAATGCCACTACAGCATCCAACCAGTCATTTTCAATGATCCACCTTCTGATGTTACTTTCCCCGGAGCCTGCGTCCCCTGTGAACAAAGGCGATCCATTGAAAACAATACCAATCTTAGATCCATCTCCACCATCTTCCGGAGCATCGTGCATCTTGGAAATCATATGCAGAAGAAACAGCAAGGCTCCATCGTTGATCCTTGGCAGTCCGGGTCCGAACCTGCCCTTAAAACCTGAGGTATTGTATTCTTTAACCACAAAGTCCTGCTGCGGTTTCCATTCTACTCCAAAAGGCGGGTTAGACATCATGTAGTGAAATTTCTCCTGAGGGTGTCCGTCACCAGTTTTTCCATCCCCAAGCGTATCGCCAAATACAATGTTATCCACAGACTCATCTTTTATCAAAAGGTCTGAGCAACATACTGCCCACGATTCAGGATTGTATTCCTGTCCAAACAGTACCAGATTGGCTTGGGGATTCTGTTCCTTAATGTATTCTTCTGAAACTGAAAGCATCCCACCTGTTCCACATGTAGGATCATAGATAGTGCGCACAATGCCAGGTTTGTAAACTTCCTCTTCATCTGTATATAAAAGATTAGCCATTAAGCCAATTACTTCACGGGGTGTAAAGTGGTCTCCCGCCTCTTCATTGGCCTGTTCGTTAAATTTTCTTACCAGCTCTTCGAACACATAACCCATGTTCAGATTCGATACCCTATCTGGGTGCAAGTCAATATCTGCAAATTCTTTTACAATGGTAAACAAGCGGTTGGCACTGTCCAGTTTTTCAATCTCTTTTTCAAAATCAAATTTTTCAAAGATCTCCAATGCCTTTGGAGAAAAACTATTGATATAAGCTACAAGGTTTTTGGCAATACCATCAGGATCCCCCAACATTTTTTTGAAGGTAAAAGGACTAATGTTGTATAAAGGGTGATTGCGATCACCAGAAGCTTTGGTAGCTATAATCTTATGAATGGCTTCTTCAGAAAGATTCTGCGCTTTCAGTTTCTGATATTGTTGAATTACCTGATCTTTATTATTTTCAAGCACAGAGTCCATCCGACGTAAAACCGTCATTGGCAACATTACCCTTCTGTATTGAGGAGGACGATATGGCCCACGCAATTTATTGGCTATGTTCCAGATAAAACCAACCAGATCGCTGTGAGCGGAATTCATTTGAGGGGTCATTAATAAAATTTAGTTTTTATAACCAATAAGAATACAATAAAATTTTGATGACCGCAATAGGACGAAATAGAAATTTGCAAATCTGCTCAAGCCATGTCTACATTGAATGGGAACAGAAAGGTTTCTCCTCAATTGGAAGCTCGTAATATTTTGAAACATAGGAAGCAATCGAAAAGCTGGGATAAAATAAAAATTCGACATTAAAGAACCTAAAAATCTGCACCTTATAAAACTCTTATAAAATCTGGAAATTTCCGTTTGTCTTGCAGGGGAATTCTACCAACAAAAAAATATGGAAAATAATCTTCAATTCGTCAAAAACAAAATTTCTGAAATACAAGCAATCATAAAAGAGCTAAAAGCACGATATCCACATAAAGAGTTCACGATGGATGGAAGATTAGTCGGGGACCTTGGTGAAATAGCTGCTGAGGTTTTGTATGATCTTAAACTATACGAAAAATTAGAGAAACATTACGATGGAGTTACTTCAACCGGACAGAAAGTACAGATAAAAGCTACATTTAAAAACAGCCTTACCTTTAAAAACTGCTGCGACTATTATCTAGGATTAAAATTTGAAGAAGACGGAACAATATCCGAAATTTTCAATGGACCAGGTAAAATAATCAATCAAGCATACAGTCATCGAAAAGGCTTTGGAAAAGAATTATTAAGCTTCCCAATAAAAGCTTTAAAGGAACTATCATCTAAAGTTGAAGAAGGCCAAAGAATTCCTAAAAGATTTTCTTGAACTAATGCCTCAGCATTGTAAAGCCGATAAAATTAAAACGATGGTTTACAATTAATTCATTTTTAGTGAAGAACACTTCACCTGTAGCACATTTAAAAAACTTTCCTACTATGAGCCTCAAACCTAGTAACAGTTTCATCAGCCCATATCATTTAATTATAATCCCAATACTGATGATGTTATTCTCTCAAGATAGACAAAAAATATTTCAAAAAAATAATAAAAAATCTATTCAACGCAAATGGATTGCGTTGCAAGCCAATACTTTTATTAGATAATAAAAAATTCAATAAAATGAACAACCCTAAATTTCAGGTGAACCGAAGTACACAATATTACTATCGTTTAAAGGCCAGAAATGGAGAAAACATTCTTTCCGGAGAAGGCTACACCACAAAGCAATCGTGTTTAAATGGGATTGCCTCCGTCAAAGCAAATGCTCCTTATGACAGTAAGTACGAAAGAAAAATATCTACTAACAACTATTATTATTTTGTATTAAAAGCTGCAAATGGAGAAGTCATTGGTGTTAGTGAAATGTACACTACCATACAAGCAAGAGAAAACGGAATTGAAGCAGTAAAAAGAGATGCTCCTACTGCTCCGATTGAAGATTTAGCTTAATCTTTATATTCTCAAACTAAAATCCCCTGCTGAGCTTAGTCAGAAGGGGATTATTTAAATTTCAATAAGAAGCTAAGATAATCCTTCACCCCAGCCTCTCCTCACAAACCCTCTTCACCAACTCCCTCAACACCTCTATCCTCTCACTCAAATACTCCAAATCCTCTTTCGTAATCGTATACCCCTTCTTATATCTTGCATCAATATAAGCCTTCTTCAACAGCTCGTAACGATCAATCTGTTCTTGGGTTTCTTTTGGGAATACAGTTCGGAATTCTCTATTGATTACCGCAGCAGTCTTACCTAATTCATCAAGGTCATGGTTCTTGCCTTTGTAATGTGTGAAGACTAAGGCAACAGCTGAGTAAAAGCTTTCAGTGGCTTGGTGAAGATGAAATGCAGCAAACTTATAATCTCCATCTTCAAAATACATTCTATAGCCTTTTTGAAATTGTTCTGCATTTTTAAACCAGTATTCATACTCCTCTTTAGCCCTTTTAAGCACCGCATCCGGATTTACCTTTCCAGGAGTTGCTAGAGTCACCTCTCCGGAATCGTATAATACAATCCCCTCACGGATCACATCGGTGAAGAAATAACTACCGGCTTTGAGTTCTTTATTGATGAAGTCAGCGCTGTGGTGGATGGCTGTAACAGTTGTGGACAATTCCAGCTTCTTCAGCTTTTGTTTGGTCTTGCGCCATCTGGTGCTGGAGACATTGCCCAGTTCTTCAGAAGTAATGACCAGAATGTCGTAATCACTTTTGAAAATCAACCGGTTACCCTCTTCTACTTTTTCCTCCTCAGCCCAGGTATTCCGCGCATAACTTCCGAAAAGCAGCAGTTTAGCAGGCTTCATCTTTTCCACAACCAGATCTGTGATAAGCTTCAGCTCCTCCTGTTTGTATTCCGGCAAAAAATCTAAACTGGCAATCAATGAGTTAATATTGTTTTTTCCTAAATCTCTAAGTTAGAAAAAAAAATCGTTTAAATAATCGTAAAAATAATTTGTAATCAGTACTTACAAAGTGATAAGATTAGTGAAGGGCCAGATGAGGATTGAGATTCAATAATTTCTAATGGCTGATAAAACACAGGTAATGAAATATGTATGATGAGTTTATTATTTTTACTATACTCACCGATTAAAAAATTTAACACTAACCAAAAAATTTAGCAAAATTTATTGGTTTTTAAAATCTAATAAATAGGTTTGAAGATCTTTTTCAAAACTATGGCAAAAAAAATTAACAAAATTATCATAAAAGGAGCTGATTGGGAAGTTAAAAAAGTTGACTTTACCTCTCCTGAAATGAAAGCCAGCATTGAAAATATATTCCAAAAACAACAGGAATCCATACTAAGAAAAGCAATTGATCCTTCTAAATTAAAGTCTGTTGTAAAACTTTAATAGAGTGAAAGTCCTTTCATACTCCGAGGATATCCTTGCTCAGGAACTTTCCAATGACAGTACCCCAGTCGATGTCATTCAAAATAAGCGACAATATTTATATTTAAAAGAATATTTAGGAACTCAAGGTCTTAAGATAAAAACCATTGTAATTGAAGATAAATATATCAGTAAAGACTACTTAAAAGATTTTGCTGCTTATTACGCTACTTGCTTTAAAGATTATAAAAAATATTGCAAGAGAATTCATTTTTTCACAAATACATTTAGTCAAGTAGACTTAGAAAAGTTTTTCTTTCAGATACAAAACAAGCTCATGAATTCTGGAATAACTATGCCGGATTTTTAGTTGTCAAGCCGATATCCGTAACTGTAATAGGAACAACAATATTTAAAAACTATCCTAAAGGTAAAACAACCGGAGAGCGGAACTTTTGGGGAACACGATTATACCCGATTCATCTTTTCGGTATAAAGTTAACGATTGATTCATTAGCATTTCAGGAACAAGACACTGCATTGAGTGCATGCGCAACAACTGCAATATGGAGCATGTTACATAAGGCCTCTGAAGACTATACTATAGTTTTAAAGACACCCGGTGAAATCACTAAAGATGCAGGTGAAACTGTTCCTAATAAAGGGAGGCTGCTTCCAAACAAAGAAGGACTTGAAATAAGTCAAATGTGCAAAGCTATCGAAAACTGTGGTCTGGAGGTTGAAATAAGATTGCCAATAAAAGGAAGTGAAAAAATAGACAATCAGTATTTGCAAAAGATTTTAAATGCCTACTCTTCAATAGGAACTCCGATCATTTTAGTAATTCAAGTTCCATCAGGCTTTAAAGACGATAAAGAACCGAAGAATCGGTTAGATAATGTGAGATATGGTTTACATGCAGTAACAGTTTCCGGATTTAAGAAAAAGGCATTATCAAATTTAAATAAAGATGAAAAAACATCATCTGTTTATAAACTTATTGAAAAGGTTTATTACCATGATGATCAATGGGGACCTTTTGCAAGAGCTGAGTTTTCAGGAATATTTGATTTGGATACCTCATGGACCAAATTTCACGAAAGTGGAATAAAACCACCTACTTATGTTGAAAGCATAATCATACCCGTATTTTCGAAAATAAGAATATCTTACGATGATATTGAGCCTATCATCAGAACCATTGCGACTATATATACAACAGCTTTTGAAAATATTCTCGCACCAGGTTTTGTGTGGGACTTAAGAGTAATGTACAGTGAAGATTTTAAAACAGAGATAAAAAATAGTGAGTTGGATAATTCATTAAAAATATCTTATTTAATAAAAAGTTATCCTAAATACATTTGGGTTGGAACGTGCTACAGTAAAGAGAATAGGATTTCAGATTACATCTTTGATGCTACAGATATATCGAACGCCATGTATGGGATAGATGTCATCATTCACTATGATGAATTTAAAGATTACTTATTAAAATTTTTGAAGGCCAACAATACATACAAAAGCATATTTAAAGGTTTATTTAAATCTGATTATTATCAATTTATTATTGATAAGTTAAGAGATTGATACTGTAAAGTACCTTTTTAATCTCGCAATAGTCTTCATTTTCAATTCGAGGATACCTCTTGAAAACTCCAGTGACAAAAGAAATCATCCTCCCTCACTAAAAAATAACCCTCCAAATCATAAAGACCTGAAGGGTTAAATTGATAACAAACAGCAATTCTTTTTACACCGCTACTTGTCTTGTAACAGTGATGTTAACAATGTTGGAGAACTCGCCTACCTGCTCGTCGTGCAGCCTGAAGATTCCTTTGTAAGACCAGATAGCTGTATCCTTTTCCCCGGAAGGAAGCGGAAACGTGTCTATATAGTCCGGAGTAGAATCATTGGCGAGGAACACAAAACCTTTGCCATCGTTGCGATCCACATAGATGTCAATGGAGTCAGCAACACCCTTTTTCCACTTGATAAGCGGACGATGTGCATCCAGAGCGCCGCTAATCTGAGGTTTAAGCGTATTCCTGTCAAAAGTCGACTCAGCCCCGATAATACCTAAATCCTTACCAATGGAATCATTGTAGTTGGGGTGATTTTTGATCCTTTGCACCAATTTCGGAATTCTCTTAAAGATCCCCGCTTTTAAAGCTACCGTTGGCTGGGTGACATTGAGCGTGAGAGATGGATAAGTAAGCGGTACCGATTCCTCACCTTCTGCCAGAATGTTTTTAAAAGCCACTTTCTGTGCCGAATCCTTTTTAACATTTTCCACCAGTTCTATGGTATACAGATATGCACTGGCATCATTAGAAACAGAGATCACCTCATCCGGAGATAATCCTACAATTCCTGCATGGTTAGAAAGTTTAACCGAGAAATTTTTAAGCCAAATAGCTTTGTCTTTATCCGCCCTTGGCAGATATCCACTGTTGTTGGTTGTGATAGTTGGTAAAAGTTTGAAAATGAAAAATATATAATCGATTCAATATTAACACCTTGAAACATTCCAAGCAAGTATTATTTCAAAAAGCTACCCCACGACTTCCCCGTGGTGCCCCACGGAAATTTCGGAAGTCCCCACGGACGTTCCGTGGGGCCGTACAGAACTCCCGTGGGAGGTTTTTAGCCTCCGAATGCCCCCACAGAAGGTGCGGAAGCTCCCACGGAACCTCGGGAGTATCCCACAGAGGTTCCGTGGAACCCCACAGCGCTTTCGTGGGAATATCTAAAGGCCCGTATGAGCCCACGGGACTTCCGTGGGGCCCCACGGAAGAATTGTTTTGAAGCTTTCTATTTATAATTGTAAGCACAAAGGTCTTGAGTGATTCCACAGAAGTTTCAGGAGGGGCTATAAAGAAGTTGTGGAGATGACCAATAGTCCTCGTTTGATTTACTTCTCATTTAGTTAGTAAAAAAAAGATTAACGAGGATTTCCGAAAATAGCGATTGCATCGCTATAAATCTCAAAGTTGTGTCAGATCTTTCCGACCTGACACTTTTTAAAAGTTCAGGAATACATAAACCTTCTAATTCTATTAAACAATGTGAATCTTTACTTTGTCATGTTGAGCCTGCGAAACATCTGAACTTTCAAAGTGTATAAAATTTAAGCTATCTGGAATTATTGTGATTTAAATGGCAAATTATTTTGTGGCTAACAGATCCTTCGCAGGGCTCAGGATGACCAAACCGCTTATTATGGTTTACAGAACAATGTTAAGTTGACTATGGTGTCGGCACCAAGGCAATGCTGAGCTATCTACAAATATTCAATCCCTTCAGGATTGGGAGGTTGCCTGAATCAAGATTTTAGACTTAACAGGATCTTGAATATCTCAATTCCATGGACTTCCAGACCACAGGTCGATTTAATTCTACTCCCCGGCTGGTGGCGCACCGGACGGAAACTTGAATGAAGATTTACAATCAACCTTTTCTGATGATTCGGGGAATTGATTCTTTATTACCAGTGGCAAGTTTTTTGGACAATAAAATGTAGTCAATCTGTCGGTATTCTTTTTTCTTATCATAGAAATGTGTCCATCGTTCATCTTCCGGAAGTCTTTCTAAGACATCAACGATCCATTTATTATCAAAGAAGATATCAAGAGCTGAAGACGGCCTATAGTCGTTCATATCACCAAGGACAATCCAGTTATGATTTCCAGGGTTGCTTCCATATTTTTTCTTTAAAATATCAACTACTGCTTCCGCCTGAATTTTTCTTCTTTCGGACGTAACCTCCCGTCCATCCATCATTGATTTAAGATGATTTACAAAAAGTGTCAAAGGTTTGCCTTCAATATTGAATTCAACTTCAAGACAGTCCCGGGAAAAAATATAACTCTTGTTATTGGCAGTTCTTAGAAACTGATGCGTCCTGATTGCATCAAAAGGTACCTTGCTTAAAATCGCGACATCAATAAATCTGGGATCATTTCCATCAATAATAGCTTTATACTTATAACCAGACTTACTTAGAAACTGATTATTAAATTGCTTCAAAGCATCCATATTTTCAACCTCCTGAAGAGCGATGATATCAGCCTTGGTTTCCTTTATAGCTGCAGCAGTTGCAGCCCTTTCAGCATCAATGATAATATCAAATTTCTTTGGATCAATAATAAAGCCCTCTGTTTTGGTTGTTGCAGAATTAATGCCTTTTTCAAATTTAAATCGTCTGAAAAGATTCTCGCAATTAAAGGTTGCGATAGTAATTTGTGTCATAGCTAAAAATGGTTGATTGTAACAAATATAAAAATCAAATAGAATAAGTTGTCAACTTCGCAATAAAATCAAGTCCTAGATATTAGGGCTTATTTGGGGTATCTCCGTTCCTCTCCCTGGCCGGTGGCACACCGGACGGAATCTTGAATAATGGTTAAACATAATTTTAAACTTGAAAGTCATTCAAGCTAGGTACCTTTGGAAAGGTTTCGGTCTGTGCGCCACAGACCGAGGAAAAGATTGTAACAAATATAAAAATCAAATAGAACAAGTTTCAAACTTCGAAATAAAATATAGCATGAGATATTAAGGGCATATTTGTGGTATCTCAGTTCAAATGGCCCTACTCTCCAGCCTGTGACGTACCAGACAGAATCTGAAAAACGTGTTAAACCTTCAAGCCATAGATCGCATTTTCAATCAATATCTTTTCCATTTAAAAGATTTCTTAAATCTGTCTTAGTACTTTCATTAGGTTCCACCTTCTCTGCTGACTCCAATAACGCTTCAGTTCCTTCTGGCCAATTGCTCGCTCCCCATGAAGACAAAGCTTTAATGGCAAAGTTCCTGTTTCTTGTTACCGGACTTCTCAATGCTGCTTTAATCAGGGGAAAACCCTTATTGGGGAATGCTCCCAGTCTCTGAAGCAGGTAATCAAGACAGCTGTGTAGTTCAAACTCTCTTCCTAATCCAAGCTCATCAGCAGGCCCGGTCGCAATTTCATCAAGAGGCAATTGCTCTAAAGCTAATGTAATAATCTTATCTATGTTATCATTATTGGCACTTTGCATGATCTTATACCAATGCTCTGATTGGGTTGGGCTTTCAGTTAATCGGTTCCAATGTATATCCCACATATCAATTCCTAAGAACTCCGCAACCTGATCTACCTGCCACATTTCCCGAGGATCTCTTGTATCCAATTTCGTCTTGATCATTTGCTCCCACTTGATATCATTGATCATTTTGTGAATATCAATAAGCAAATTTACTTTCAGATCTTCTATCCAACCTAACGTTTCTCTTTCCTTCCAATCTGCATTTTCATCTTCCATATATCTCTTTATTGATTGGAGCACCAAAAAATCAGCCAATGTCTGATTAGTTTTTTTCTCCATATGTTGTACATACAGCATGACAACCTCTGCACCGTCTTCATATAAATCCAAATCTTCTGCCGGGCCTCCATTAATAAGGGCTTCTATGATTTCACCTGCAGCGTTCAAGAGTTCATCATCTACCACCTCGGCCCGCAACTCCTCTCTTAAGTCTCCACCGACAGCACAAGTATAGGCAAGGTATTCATACATAATACTGTTTTTATAACCCTCCCGGATCAACCATTTCTTGATTTTGGAGTTTTGCGTTTTCCCCAATCTTTGGACAATGTGTATTTTCCCCCAGCCTTCAACATGTCTTGCTAACTCCCACAATTCCATCTCAGGGTCTTCATATATGTTGGTTAAAGCAACTACCGAGAACAGTGTGAACTCTTCATGCTTCCCAATAGTAATTAGTTTGTCAATGGCACTTTTATCCCCGATAAATCCAAGTAATGCTATTCCGAATTTAACAGGACCTCTGTCCGCGCCCTTAAATGCGAGCCATCGCGCATACTCAGTTAAGTATGGTTTGATAGAAAGATTTAATGCAGCTATTTTCTCTAAAGATGGATCAATAAATTCCATCAAATTGTCTTTCAGCAGAAGATTATACAGTTCTACTTTTTTAGACAGACTATTCTTTTGAGAAATTGCCTTTACTAATTCTACAACCTTTTTGGTGTCCTTGGCAGAGTTACCACTTTGAGCGTGATAACTTAGTGTTCCATCCAAACCACCTGCAATCCATCGCACCTTTTCATTCTCGTACCTTTTCTCTTCATCCGGGAGTTTATTTCCTTCCTTTGATAGATTTCCATCACTATCCAGATTACCTTTTATATATTCAAAAATAGAAGGCAGATTATACCATGGCAACGAATCATCCTTGATATCATCATTACCTCCAAAAATCGAAAAAAAACTCATAACAATTATGATTTATTAAAATTCAAACCAAACCTACAAATCAATAGTACTGCAAATATTAGTATTGTCTTACTTAACAACCACCAGCTTCTTCACCTGGCTTCTTTTCTCATCTGATATTTCCACAAAATAAGTTCCTGATACAAGATTATCTGTGGCAACCTTCAGTGACAAATCATTATTGAAAAAAGCAGTTTGTTCATGCACTTTATTGCCCATCACATCTTTTAGTCTGATGTTAATTGCGCCAGACATCGCTTCTCCAATTGATATTTGAGCACTCTCATTGTTATAAGCAGGATTGGGAAATATCATGATATCAGACATGTCCGAACTTTGTTTACCCATTCCCAGGATAAGATCACAATCTTTATTCGTTGATATCCTTGAAATAAAATGAGCCGCCTTCTCAGATTTTGTCTTAAGTGGAATTCCACCTAGTCCTGTTGAATCTATAAACATTCCGCCAAGGTAATAATTACCGCAGTCATCAACCTCCATATCCGTTACATACTCTGTCGTTTTATAGCCTTCACTCCACGCATCAATTAAATTTCCAGAAGGATCTAGTCTAAGAATGTATGGATCAAAATTTCCATTATTTGAAATAGTCGTGTCAATAAAATCAACACCTCCGCTATAACAACCACCAGCAATGATATTTCCTCTCTTGTCCAGGTCAATTTTAAATGTTTGGATATGACCTAAATTTTGGATCGGAGTAGCAACCAGTTTTGACCATTGAACAACACCGGAGGTATCGTATTTTATCAAAACATGTCCTGTAACCAAACTATACACACTATTAACGCCTCTGTGAATTTGCCCATTAACGACAGTAGAGTCTCCTTGAAATACCATAATATAATACAATGCATCATCATGGATGGCACTCAATTTTCCATATTCATCTATGCCATCAACCCCTTCCTTTATAAGCCATTTTGAGTTTCCGTTTTTATCTACTTTATTGATAAAAATATCTTCCTTTTCAAAAGAAGTAATGGTTGTTGAATCTATTGTCAATGTTCCAAGTAAACCTCCTGAAACATAAACATTATCGTCACCATCAATTTCTATTGCTTCAGCTTTAGTTACTAAAAGATCACCTCCGGTAGGAAGGTAAGATCTCGCCCATAAAAAAAGTCCGGAAGGATCAAATTTTGCTAGCAAGGCACTTGCCCCTATCCCTTGTAAACAAGCAACAGTAGTATCTCCAAAGTCAATGATTCCCGAATAAAGTCCATAAGTATAAATGTTGTTTTCAGAATCAACTTTTAAAGAAGTGAGAATATTATAGTTATATTCAGAGTCACCTTTAATAAATCTTATCCATTGAGGATTGCCCTGATTATCATATTTGACAAAGAAACCAGCATCCATTTGAGGATAAGTTATACCATTAAACGTAATATCTCCTCCACACATACCTCCTACATATAAATTACCCGACTGATCGTAATCAGTCGAATACACACTTATAAAATCGCATTCTCCGTCTGCTGAAACCCAGAGCAATGTACCGTCATTCTTATATTTGCCGCAAAGAATTTTATATTTTCCAGGAAGCGTCTCAAAATAAAAATCATCACTCTGCACTGTGTCTTTGAAGCTTCCACCAAAGTATACTTCCTTATTTGCATCAACATTTATGGAATTAACGAAACTTTCTTCAGTTTTTATAGCACCTTTAGACCAGTTATTTATTTGAGCTTGTAGTGTATTTGATATGAATATGGTAACTAAAAATGAAACTATTCGCATTAGATTTAATATATGATTGTAAAATTTAATTTTTAAAATATCAGGCTAACTCTTCAATAAGACGTCACGCATCAAAGAGAATTGCTTAGACCTAAGAAGCAAATTTTAATAAACCTGTTTTTATTCAAATAATCTTAAAAATTACAAAAATTAAAGCACAGAGCATAAATAATTTTATATTTTCCAATAGTCCTCGTTTCATTAACGAGGATTTTCGAGTATAGCGATTGGATCGCTATACTCGCACAAGCTGGGGATTTGATTAATAATCCAATTGAAAATTCAGTATCTTTAAACTCATGACAAACAAGATCGATAGAATCGAGAACCTTTCAAATAACGATTAGTATTAACCATATGCAACTTGCAGTAATCCCCTTTATACTTATCCTAATAATGCTTGTATGGTTAGCATTCAGAAAAAAAGATTCAACCAAATATTCTCCTGCGAATTACGGTTCTATCTTTTATCACGAGGATGACTACAGACAAGTTGAAATTGTACCATTTGAAAACTTTAATGCTTTAATAAAGCAGGCTGAAAATATCGAGGAATTTGCAGAGAAAAATTTTGATGGAATCGGCTATTCTGATATTATGGTCAGAGAAGAAAATGAATTAAAACTAAAAGACAGAGGGATACCTGTTACTGAATTGGAAGAAGTCTTATTAAATCTATCACTACCCAGGAAGACATTAGTGACAACAGGAATCAGTCCGGGAGAAATGGTTAGTAAAAATACATTGGGTTACGGAGAAAACTGGAATGGACTTTTCTTCCAATTTGAATCGGACATAGTATCGTCCATCTGGATTGCCGGAACAATTCCCACAGGTAAAGACAAAGTAACTGATACGCTGAATGTATTAGGTCGCAAATGGAATCTTCTTTTAATGGATTGGAATTCATGCAAACTAATTGATCTGAAAGACAAAGAACAAATTGTTACATATTTAAGTTTTGAGGATTATGGAGAATAGAAATTCCATTTTATTCACACAAAGAACCAAGAGCAATCCTCAAAAGCATATACTTAATCTAACAACATTTAAGCAAAAGACACATTTTCTTTTGTCATCATGAGCCTGAGAAGGATAACTATGCAACTGATGGCAGATACTAGTGCTACAGACCGAGGGACAGATATTGAAAGATCGGGCAGGAGAAACAGAAAGGTAAGCCAGGGACGACTAAAAAGTTACATTTCCTGCTGCCCATAATAAAGTAGTTTTAGATTTGGCATATTTAGCTATTAAATCATACAGTTTAACTTTGTTTGAAATAAGAGAACTCTCACGTGAATTAACCAAAAAAATAGAACTCTCACCATTTTCAAATCTTATAATCTCTCCTGTTTTCAAAGCATCTGCATTTCTTACCAGACTTTCCTGCAATTCTATCTGTCGCGACAAAGCAATCCAATCATTGGCAGACTGCTTGATACTATTTTCTATTTCACGGTTTGTTTGCTGAAGTTCGTAATCAGTTTCTTTAATTTTTAATCTTGTTGATTGTAGTTTACCTCTTTCATTGCGGAGAAATAAAGGATAACTAAAGCTTGCTCCGATTTTATAATTATTTGTAAAGTCAGAAGCATAAAAAACATCCTCCCTTAAAAAACTACTCTGGAGGAAATTATATTCAAGATTCAACTTAGGCTTGAATTTATCAGCGATAAAGCGTTTTTCAACAGATAGTTGTATTAGCTTAGAATTCAATTTTCTTATCTCAGGATGATTTGTAAGTGCAGCAGTTATTAAATTATTGACCGAATCTTGAGGAAGAGGTGTAATTTCAGAACCAGCTTCAGAAGGTATTAACTTATCAGTAACTTCAAGTGGAACATTGTCGCCACCCCATAAATGATTAGAGAGAATCAAAGAAGAGTTGGAAAACTCCAGTTTAGATTGAGCATAAAGGATCTGGAAGTTTTGCACCTGTATAAGAGCTTCCACAGTATCAATAGCAGACAGGTCTCCTAATCTTACTCTTTCAGTTACTGCGTTATAGCGCAAAGATGCGAGTTGCAAACCCTCTTCATATAATTTCAGCTTTTTGAAATTATACATCCAGTCCCAATAGTCTTTGGCAGTCTGCAGCAGAAGTTTATTTATAATTTTTATCCTTTCAGCCTCAGCAATAGTGGAGAGTTGGTGGGCTTGTCTAATTTGTGAACGGCGTTCATCTATTAAAAGTCCCTGTCCGAGAGGCACAGAAACACCCAAATAACTAAGCCCAGCATCAGGAGTTCTATTCTCAGGGTTTAAATAGGGTCCATTATTGCGTTCATAACCGGCTTTGAAATCTATGCCATACCAGGTTGGTATTCGCAAAAATCCATCAAAAAGGGTATAGTAATCACTAGACTGAAATTGCTTATTGTAAAATTTAGAGTTTAATGTTGGATCGAGTAAGCCTTTTGCAATTCTTAGTTCTTGTTTTGCCCTGTCATCTAATAGTTTTGCTTGTTTAGCCAGGGGATGATTATTTATGACTATTTCAAAAAAGTCCTGTAGCGACAGTACTCTGAGGTTATCTTGCGCCTTCAAAGAAACTGCAATATGGAGCAAAACAAAAACAACTACCTTCTTCATTACCAGTTTGTAACTATTCTTCTTTTTCTATTTCTTTCATTTTGGATTTATTTTTTTTCGGTAACTCACCAGTATAATCAGGTGGGAAACCATTCAACTGCCTCCAGATTTCATAATATATTGGTACATCTTTCAACATCGCCCAACCATAAGCACCAGTGCCAATTCTCAATTGACTTGGCCAGTCATTGTCGGTTTCATCCTGCACTACAAGTATCCTGTATTTCCCTTCACTATCAATATTATCTATCACAGCCACCTTTCCACCGAAAGTACCAAAGCCCACATCTGGCCAACCTGAAAATACAAGTGCCGGCCAACCGTCAAATTGCAATCTGACTTTACTTCCTATTTCTAATAAAGGAATATCCATAGGCTTTACATATAATTCCACAGCAAGATTATGATTGAGCGGCATAATGGTTGTGACAGGTTCCCCTTCTTTAATTGTTTCACCAATTCCTTCTTTTAATGCTTTCACAATAAATCCATCCTGAGGAGCAGTGATGTAATAATAACTTGCTCTGATTTTAAGGTTATCATACTCATTATTCATCTTAGAGATGTCTGCTTCGGCGCTGAAATTATATGACCTGGTAGAATTGAGCTCAGATTCAGCTTTAGAAATTTTATCAAGGTATTCAGCCTTCAGAGAACTTAATTCTATCAAAGCATTGGCAAGTTCATTTTTACTGGCATTAAACTTATTTTCTGTAGACAATAGTTTAGCAGAAGACTCCTGAAATTTAAGTTTTCGTTGTTCATATTCTGTAAGTGATTTCAAGCCCTGCTCGTAAAGTTTCAGTTGTCTTTCCAGTTGATCTTTTGCAATCTGATTTTCAATTCGAATTGCAACCAGGTCCATACTATCACTCTGAACTTTGAGTCGAGTCTGATTTAACTTGTTTCTGGCCTTGTTGAGACTGTATTCAAGACCAGACTTTAAAGCTTCTATCTGTTTGTTCAGAGACAGAGTCTTTTCTCTGGTTGCATTTAATGCTTCCTGTTTCGATTTTATCTGCTCATTCATTCGCTCCAGTTGGTTTGGATCGAAGTATTTTTCTTTAATTTCAGATAAACGGATGATGGTATCACCTTTGGTCACTCTTTGTCCTTCAACTACGTACCATTTTTCGATACGACCTGCAATAGTAGAATTAATGGTTTGTGGACGATCTCCGGGATTTAATGAAGTAAGTTTTCCATAGGAATGAATATTCTGTGTCCACGGCAAAAACGTAGCGATTATTACAAGAAGAAAGATACCTCCACTCCACCAGGCCAGTTTATGAGCCAGATTGGGTGTTTTAGCAAGTTCTATAGAATAGAGTTTTTTAAACTCATGCTTATGCTCTTCTATAAAATGATCAGATAATGACATTATATGAGATCCTTAAAATGAATATTCTGCTTAATTTCTTCGTAACTTCCTTCACTCACGATTGTCCCCCCTTTAAGGATAATTGTACGATCACACATTTTCATGATATTTTCATCATTAGAAATTATGATTACAGTCCAATTGTATTGATTACTCAAAAGTACATTAAGCATTTTCAGCTTAGTTTCTTTTTCAAGCCCAAGCAATACATCTTCCAGGATTAGAAGTTTTGGTTTGAAAACAATACTTCTCGCAATGATTATTTTTCTGGCAACACTTTCAGATATTCCCAGCCTTCCATTAATCAGTCTGGTATGAAAGCCTTCTGACTGACTTTGGATAAACTCCGTTAAGTCAACACAATCAGTTGCCCATTGAACATCTTCAAGTCTGATATTATTTTTGCCCAGTGTTATATTTTCGAGGATTGTACCATCAAACAGATCTTCCTGAGAGGCATTGTTTCCTGTTAAACTTAAAAGACTGTTTTTATTAATATTACGCAAGGAGATATTATTTAAAGTAACTATCCCTTCATAAGAAGTCAAAAAACCTAAAATGATATTAATAAAAGTAGTTTTACCTGAACTGCTGTAACCGGAGATGCAAATGCGTTCGGAAGGTTTAATTTCAAGATCAATATTTTTTAATATATATTCGGGTTCGGCAGGATACTTATATTTTAATTTTTTAATACCAATTGACAATCCGGGTGCATTAGCAGGAAGCTCTAAATTAATACCTTTAGGAATTTCTATAGGAAGATCAATTACATGGCCAATTTTTTCAATACTTGTAAGTACATCATATGCGGTATCTAATTGCATAATTATTTTTTCTACCGCATTCATTATTAAAATGATAATAATTTCTGATGCAACGAACTGACCTATATTTATTTGTTTCTCAACTAACAAAATACATCCCAGAATTAACAAGCCACCAGTAATGAGGGTTTTAAAAGCAACAAAACTTAGGTACTGGGTAATAAGAACATTAAAATGACTATTTCTGGCGTGCAAATAATTACTGACAATGTAGTCTGTTTTTTCCAAAGGTAAGTTGGAATAACCTGCCTGTTTAAAGGTGCTTAAAGACTTAGCAACTTCTTCGAGCCAATTGGCAACCATGTATTTGTATTTAGACTCTTTGAGGCTTGTTTTAAGTCCTTTGGGGCCTGTTAATCTTATTATTAAAAACAGAATAGTAACAAGAAAAATACCAAAGAAAATAAAAGTTGAATGATAAAGTGATAATAACATCAAACCTAATAAAACCTGCAGAAGGGCAGCAGAAAACTCCAGGAGTAATTTGGCAAGGCCTTTCTGAAGAGTAATGATGTCAAAAAAACGATTCATCAGTTCAGGCGGGTAATACTTCAATACGGATTCAATTTTGATTTTTGGAATCCTGTATGCAAATTCGAATGCCGTTTTTGTAAACAACCTTTGCTGTATATACTCTACCAATGAAAGCTGCATTACCTGCAAACCTCCAGTGATCATTATACCAATAATTATAAAAGATATCAATACAATTACTGATGTTGAAACCTGTCCACTGCTTACAAAACCGATAATGCTCTGCACTCCCAGAGGCAATGACAATCCAATTATTCCGGCAATAATGGCATAAATGTAGATATAGAATATCTCCCTTTTCTCAGATTTTAAAATTAAAAGTAATCTTTGAAAGGTTTTAATCTTTTCATAATAGCTGCCTGGCTTGAAGTTGTCATCATTTGAATATATTGGTTGGTTAGGGAAACAGGTGAGAACAAATATCTTGTTATCATTTTCCTTCAGATTAAAAAGCTGCTGGCCTTTCAGGAAATCTGAAAGGTATTCTGACTTAAACTCATACTCCCGTTGCCCACTTTCAGTAATGTTATGTATAAAGCACCTATTGTTGCTTCGGTAAAGAATAGCAGGAACAATCTTATTTTTTTCGTCTTTTTTAAATACAAGAAAAGGAACATCTGAAGTTTTTATCAAATGACTTACCTCTTCCTCGCTCATCCAGTTGCGGAAATATGCAAGATTAACAAAAGAACCTGTTTCGAATAGGTAATCAAGATAACTATTATGATCAATCTCACCTTCGGAATATAGGGTACCAAGTTGTTTTTCCACCTCTTTGATATTGAATGAAATTTCATTCATTTTCAAAAAAAGCTGATGCGTTTCACTGATTACCGAAATATTCATATAATTATTGACTTTCAATAGCTGAAAAAACCAAATGCTCAAGGTACTCTTCCAATTCCCTGTAGTCGTTTCCTTTAATTTTAATATCTGTAAGGGAAGGCAAATGATGCGCAAAAAAAACATGATAATGTGATGCCTCCATCACTGTGCTGGTCAAAGAATGAGCAAACTTATAAGTAGGATTAATCTCCAGTACTATCTCAGCTATTTTTTTGCATAATTTTTTATACTCTCTGTATAATCCATCCTTATTAGCAGAATCAACTTCTTTTGTCAGATAAGCTTTGGATGATTCAGAAACAACTATCCGATGTAAAGCTGCTTCGTCAAAATCTGTTGTCGGATCATCTAACTGAGCCTCTGAAAGAACTTTTATGATTATTTTCAATCGTTCTTTAGGACTTTTGATATTATTGGTCTTAAAAGCAATCTTGTAATCGAGCCACACCCAATACCATGAAATAATATATGCCAACAGCTTATGTTTGTTTTCGAAATACCGGTATACCGAAGCTTCAGTAGATTCAATCTCTATAGCCAATTTTTTGAAAGTAAATTGCTCAAAGCCCAACTGGTCTATCATATTGATACTTTTATTTATAATATATCTCCCGAGCTCTGTTTCCTCGGGATCCCTTAAATAAAGTTTTTCATTTAATTTGATTCTTATCCTGGTGCTCATATTATATTCCCCAAATTACTGACGCAAGTATAATTAAAAATTTTAAAAAAAATAGTAATACTATCATCAATAAAAGTATTATTTAAAAAACCAGTATAATTTTTAACTTACTGTCCATTCAAAGTACGAAAATTGGACAGAGATGAGAATATTCAATTGAAAGGCAAAATAAATCCTTTTTAAAGAAAGGTTTCCCTTTTACTGGGTTTCAGGTATTTCCTGTCACTTTTGTAAATAAAATACAAAAAAAACCCACAATAATAGCTTTACTATTATTTTAGATATCAAAACTACTACAACGATTTCATCGGTACTCTTTCATAAAAAGGAGCAATTTTAATTCTACTTGACCAAATTACCCGCGTGAATTATTGAGATTTCAACCAGGACTTATTTGTTTTCGAACAATCAGTAGTCTTTCGCTAATTGTATAAACTTTCTTATTCCAGCTATATATCTTCTTTGCATGATATCTACTCACCAAGGCTCCTTGAGTTGTATAGCATACAATGCGGTCTTCCAGTCATTGCTGAATAAACATCCGAGATAATCCTGTCTATCTTGCAATTCCATAAATCCCAGTTCAGACACACTAATCTCCAAAAGCTAACTTTAAAAAAATAGCATCTTTTAAGTTTAACTCATTCTGAAAGGTTTTAACCTGTGAGGCCCCAAGAGAAATAAAATGATCTTCAGTTTTAGAATCACAAAATCAGGTATTTAATTCTTCCATCAGCATAAATGCTTGTGACAGTCAACTCAATAGCTGTAACGACGTTCTAAGCTATAGTATTAATGATAGCTATATTCAGGTTTTTCAATTATATTCATAATCCTATTTGCATATCCTATTACTAAAGACATTTAAGAATCCATGAACATTTTTCGTGACATTTTAAAAACTTCATTACTGTGCCTGATATCCATCCAGGTTTTCGGACAAGATTGTGACATTCCTTTAAACTTAGGACATTTTGGAGATCGATCCATTATACTCAATGATGCTCCTGAAACATCTAATTTCAAAGCAATTGCTGCCGGCGGCTCTCATATAGTAGCTGTCAGAGAAGACGGCACTGTCATAGGTTGGGGAAACAACTCATATGGGCAATCGGATATCCCCGAAGGGCTAACAGGTGTTATAGCTGTAGCTGCAGGTGAAAGGCACTGTGTAGCTTTAAAAGAAGATGGAACCCTGGTAGCATGGGGAGACAACCGTGCAGGTCAATCCACTATTCCTGAAGGATTGCAAGGAGTAAAAGCAATATCTTCAAGGGGCTCTGCCAATCTGGCTTTAAAAGAAGACGGAACTGTCGTTGGATGGGGGCATTCGGAAAAAGGACCATACTCTGGTCAGCTGGATTTCCCGGAAAACTTATCCGGAGTAAAGGCAATTTCTTTAGGTACCCTAAATGGAATTGCTCTTTTAAAAGACGGTACAGTAGAAGTATGGGGTGATAATAGTAATGGCCAAACCATGACTCCTCCCGGACTTAAAAACATAAAAGCTGTTGCTGCTGGAGATCAGTGCATGTTAGCAGTAAACCAGGACGGAACAGTCGTTAGTTGGTCAAACTGTTTTGGCACTCCAAAAGGATTATCCGGCGTGAAGGAAATTATAGCAAATACTCTTCATATAGTAGCTTTAACTGAGGATGGTAAGGTCGTTGCATGGGGATTGCCCAGAATAATCGAAGTTCCTGCCGGACTGTCGGGAGTCAGAGCTATCGCCACTGATATTGACTTTACTATTTATCTGGCACCTTCCTGCAATGCATCAGTTGAATCAGCAAGTCTTCCGAATGCGAATATAAGCCAACCCTACTCCTATACTTTGAAAGCTAATGGTATCTGTGACAATCCAAATTGGACTGTTGTTTCAGGAAGTTTACCTTCAGGTCTCCAACTTTCTGAAGACGGTATCCTTTCAGGTACACCAGAGGGACCTTTTGAATCACAATTCAGGTTAAAAGTTAAAGATAAAAACTGTGAAGCAGAAAAAGACTTTACCTTGAAGGTAAATGTTGTGGACAATATTGCAGATTCAGAATTTCCAGATTTACAAATCTATCCTAACCCTGCTACGAACTTCATTGATATAAAGCTTACACAAATGTCTGATAACATATCGCTGGCTTTGTTTGATTCAAAAGGAACCGAGGTTTTAAAAACAGATAACATATCTCAGCGCATTGATATTTCTTCACTCAACAACGGACTTTACTATATACAACTTACTTCCTCTCAAAAAACAACACATCTGAAACTAATAAAAAATTAAACCTTTTAATTATAAGAAAAGTAAAAATGATCCCTATATCCGAATAGGGATCACTTTTACAGGTATCAATAGTCCTCGTTTTCTTAACGAGGATTTAAAAGAATTCCGATATGTATAGCTAATTTCCGATAGTATAAAGAGTAATATTATAGTCATCCAATTATTTAAAAGTAAAATTTATAAAATCATGACACCTTGTTACTGCTGCTCCGGCTTATCTTTTGAATCTTGTTGCGAACCTTTCCTTCTGGGAGACAAATCACCGGAAACTGCAGAGCAATTAATGCGGTCCAGGTATTCGGCCTATGTTGAAGCAGATGTAAGGTATATACTCAAGACGACACATCCCTCTAAAAGAAAATATTATTCAGCAGCAAGCATAAAAAAATGGGCTACATCAAGCAAATGGATAAAGCTGGAAGTTATCACAACAGAGAAGGGCTCTTCAGCCGATGACAAAGGTACAGTTACTTTTAAAGCATATTATTCTAATGAAGAGAACCTATCGGTTGTTCATCATGAACATTCTTATTTTGTTAAGGAAAAGGGTATATGGTTTTTTCTTGAAGGCGAAGTGAAAGAATAATAACTGCTTTTTAACCAATAGTCCTCGTTTCCTTAACCAGGATTTCCAAGAATAGCAATTGAATCGCTATTCTATTATAGAATTAAGAGCAAGCAACTTCTTTAAATCAACCTGAATTAGCATTCAGCAAAAGACGTACTTCTTCAAAGAGAACTGCGATTTATCAATTCATCCAATCATCATTATCATCCTCCTCACGGTTGACGATCTGACTAATGATCTCATCGGCTTCCTTATCGCTATATGTCCCATAGCCATTTACAAATATACCTTTCACTCCATCTTTAGTGTTTCTCATGGCATATAAGACAGCTTCATCTTCCAGGTCGTTCTGTCCGGTAAATCGATAAGTCTTATCGATCACAATGTCATTCAGATTTACTTTTTCATCACCTTTTTTATAGGAAAGACCAACTTCAAACAAATTGAAATCTTCAATATAACCTCTGCTTCTTAGTACATCTATTACTTCCGTTAATGTTTTCTCTGTATTAATCATATTATTTTTGCTTTTATTCAGTTTTGCTACAATAGTCCTCGTTTTCTTAATGAGGATTTCCGGGAATAGCGATTGCTTCAGTATTCTAAAATAGAATCAAGAGGAACCAACTTCTTTAACACATCTAAGAATGCAAAAAAGTCAGGTAGCTTAAACTCATACATTTTGAACACTCTGATGTTTCGCAAGCTCAATATGATCAGAAAATAAAGCCTACTCCAATAATCCTAGTCCAATGGTTCACCAGAGCTTTACCTTACTCCTTAATAGAATTTACCTCCTCTAAGGATTTAACAATTGTACCATTTTTTTAAATAAAAAAAAAGCAATAGTTCTCTGGCTAAGATTATATGCGCCAAGCGTTTGTACTCTATCCCATCAGGATATAAATGATAGTAAGTTTATTAACCATCACTCTATCAAGCCAATAAACTCAAAACCTATTCATTCAATCTTTCTATAAAACTCATCTCCCTCTGTCCTAGAATGCCTGGTGAAACTTCTCAAAATGTTGTACCTTTGAGAACTCAATAACTATAGTACATGGAAGAGCTTCCTAATTTATATGATAGACTGGGTGCTGAAAATCTGAAGCTTTTGGTAGACTATTTCTATGATCTGGTATTTACCGATGAACGACTTGCACCACTTTTCAGCAAAACACCAAAAGAGGTAATCAAAAACAAGCAACTACTCTTTCTTACCCAGTTCCTGGGTGGGCCGGCTGCATATTCTGAACTCTATGGTCATCCTAAAATGAGAGCAAGGCATATGCCTCACGAGATTACAGAAAACAAAGCTATTGCCTGGCTTCAGTGCATGAATAAAGCAGTGTACCAGCTTCCAATAGACGAGCAATTAAAAAAAGAATTATTCTCCAGTTTTCCTAAGATGGCCTTCCACATGGTAAATAGGGAGGAATAATATCTTGTCAATCAATCTTTAAAATATCCTTACCAAATCTACTCGTCATAAGATCTAGTGAATAAAACCTTTAGCATATTGATTAAAAGCGTTCTGTTCTTTTGTACGTCCTGGAACATAACGATTGATTCCATCGCATAGAGTGATGGCATCAATAGATTCCACACAAAGCGGAAGTTTATTCAATTTTGCCCATATCCTAATTATTAATCTGGGATGATATTTTCAAATATGATCAGTCCTTATCATTGACAAAATAGCGATCTTCTTCACTATGACTTAATGGTGCGGTGGCAATGATTCTCAACTTTTCATCCGAAAGATTCTTAAACTTATGCACCTGGTGTGGGTATATGGTAAAGGAATCACCCTTATTTACTTGATCTTCACTTTCCCATATTACACCATCCCCGTTCTTTGTACCCAAGAATACCACTCCTTCTCCGTTCAGAATAAAATAGGTTTCTATATTTTCCTTGTGATAATGAGCATGAATAAATTCTCCCTTACGGAGCTCAATAGCAAACAAAGACATCTTTTCATCGCCCGTCAGTAGAGCCAGTTCAACACCTAATTCTTCATCTTTTTCGATGTCCCTTAATTTATTTTCTATGTTTGAAATAATCATATGTTTAAGTGTTTTAGGTTCTTATATATCCCCATTACATGTGAAAGGTTCTGTTCTCCTGTCATTTTGAAGTAATACTATAATTCCATTGTTCACGGTAATGTTTGTTGAATTGGGAATTCATTCAGTTGCTTCCCTATGAGAACTAATGCTCACTAAAAAATTGCTTTAATATATCAGACTTCTTTATCAAAGAATGTTTTTTTATATAAAATTGAAATCATTAACTGATTAGGCCACAAAATATCTGAAGAAATGCCATTGAGATAATTTAAGAAGTTATAACATTATACATCAAAAAATCTCATAGGGAAAATTCACATTAAACTTACTGTAAATCAATAATTAACCCTTTGCCCAAATCCCACTTTTTAATGGAATATAAAAATATTTTTTTACCTTTCTGATTGTCAAAACAACTTTTATATGGAATCAAACATTGTATCAACTGTATTTTTGCCATTGGCTTTAGCCATTATCATGCTAGGATTAGGTTTATCTCTTACTCCTGCCGACTTTAAAAGAATATTAGCAAACCCTAAAGCGATGGTCGTCGGGTCATTCACCCAATTAATTTTATTACCGTTGCTAGGTTTCGGGATAGCAGCCTTCATGCTTAAAGAATCTCCTGAACTTGCAATAGGGCTAATTATTCTAGCTATGTGCCCTGGAGGCCCGACGTCTAATTTACTTACCCATATTGGAAATGGAGACACTGCACTATGTATTTCCCTGACTGCAATATCCAGTATCGTTAAAATATTTACCATACCTCTAATGGTAAATATTGCAATTGAAATATACCTGGGAGAAGGACAATCTATTCAATTGGATGTAGCTTCCTCAATAATTAAAATCTTTACGGTAACAATCATTCCTGCTTCTATAGGAATGATAATTAGAGCAAAAAACGAAGCCTTTGCAGATAAGACACAGAAACCGGTAAAAATTTTGTCTTCGATCTTTCTTGTATTAATTATCCTAGCCGCAATATTAAAAGAACGTAATCAAGTTATAGGATTTTTCTCAATTGCAGGCCCTGCTGCATTCATGCTTAATATATCTGGTATGACTTTAGGATATCTTATCCCACAGTTATTAAATCTATCTTCTCAGCAACGCATTACAATAAGCATAGAAACCAGCATCCAAAACGGAACCCTTGCTATAGCAATTGCAAGCAGCCCCATAATGCTTAACAACTCTACAATGGCTATCCCAGCAGCCGTTTATAGCATTATAATGTTTATCACTGCAGGCATATTTATTG
This sequence comes from Sporocytophaga myxococcoides, assembly GCF_000775915.1. Taxonomy (NCBI): domain Bacteria; kingdom Pseudomonadati; phylum Bacteroidota; class Cytophagia; order Cytophagales; family Cytophagaceae; genus Sporocytophaga; species Sporocytophaga myxococcoides. The sequence goes on along the minus strand of NZ_BBLT01000005.1, from coordinate 181,323 downwards.
CTGTCATTAAAAGAAGATCAGAAGAAAAGCAACTGGCTGCTTAATAGTTTATACGTTTAAAGACCTCAAAAGGAAATGAGGGCTTTGAGAATATTGATTGTATAATGTCTACCTGATTTTGCAGCGGAACATTTTCACAATTTATATACATTAAAATAAAGAAGGGGCTTGTTTTGAAGCAGACTCCTTCTTCATACTACATTTGTTAATTAACAATAGCTACTTATTCATAATAAGCTTATTTATCAGTTGCAATTTCCCGTGGTATCTTTACAAAGATAAACATTCTGAGAAAGGTTCTTACTGCTCATGAAAATTCAACCACATGTCCTGGTGAGGAATTAACATCCTGAATGTTTTCTACCCAATCGGAATGTTTCAGTTTTTGCAGCACTGGATTCATTACTCTCTACTGAAAATTGAAAATTTCCGGATGATGGATTGGATATACATCCAATGTTTCCCGCTCTTACTTTATTTCGTGTGTTAACTCTAAACATCACCAGATTCTAATCCTCGCACATATCGATTTAAATTCTTCTAAAATCACCCTCTTCGATTTTAAACATTTAAAAAAGAACTTTCACCCACTCAATGACTTTTAACTTAAAAGAATATCAAATATCACTTGTATATATCGTTAATGAGCTGTTTATTAACTTTAGGTGATAAATCAGAAGTACAAAAAAATACTCCGATACGTTTTATTACCAGAGTACATTTATTTATTGAAAAAAAAATTTCGGTTTTGGGTGATAGTTGCATCGTACATTGCACTTATATAATAAAAATCAAAAACTATGTCAGAAATATCAATTTTAAAGGACTTTCAGGAAAGGCAGGTGCTTTTTATGGAACTTTATAAAAAGGCCTTTCCGGCAGTTGCAAGGTATATCAGCAGAAAAGGCGGGAATTATGAAGAGGCTAAAGACATATTCCAGGATGCATTGATCATTTATTATGAAAAACTTGTTTCAAACTCCTTTTCACATGTCAGGAATGAAAAGGCTTATATTCTGGGAATAGCAAAAAACCTCTGGTGCAAAAGGCTTGGAAGCAATGAAGTCAATGATACAATTGAAAATGCTTTATCAGAAACAGATATAATAGAAACCCACCTTTCTACTCATAAAATCATGTACCTTCTGGAAACTGCTGGGCAAAAGTGCATGGAAATACTGAGAGCATTTTACTATGATAAGGCTTCTGTTTCTGATATAGCGCAACAATTTGGTTATTCAGGAACAAGATCTGCTACTGTGCAGAAGTTCAAGTGTATTGAAAAAATAAGGGAAACAGTAAAAGAAAAATCTTTGGCGTATGAGGACTTCATTGAATGAGATCAGGGAAATTGAAGAATATCTTTTAAAATATTCTACACCCGAATTCAGACTGGTATTCGAAGCCAGAATACTATTGCAGCCTGAGCTGCAAGAAAAAGTAAATGAACAGAAACAGGTGTATGATCTTATAAGGAAATATAGCCGTAAACAACTAAAAACGGAAATTGAGACAGTGCATGACAAGTTATTTACTGCTTCTGAACATAAAACCTTCCGCCAAAGGATTCTTAACTTATTTACCAATTCTTAATCTTCCGTTATGACAATCAAAGCTAACGTTATCCCTATGGTTATTGACAGTACTGGCCATGGAGAAAGAGCATATGACATATACAGCCTTTTGCTGAAGGAACGTATTATATTTCTGGGCACAGCTATCGATGATCAAGTTGCCAATCTTATTGTTGCCCAGTTGTTATATCTGAATAGTCTTAGCCAGCAAGAACAGATCAACATGTATATCAATAGTCCTGGCGGAAGTGTATATGCAGGTTTAGCCATTCATGATGCAATGAAAATGATTTCTGCACCGGTATCCACAGTTAGTGTAGGATTTTCAGGAAGTATGGCAACGGCATTACTTACTTCAGGAAGTAAAGGCAAAAGGTGTGCATTGCCACACGCTACAATTCATATGCATCCTACAAGCGGCGGTGGAAAAGGTTATACGGAAGATGTCAGGATCACTACCCGGGAACAGGAACGAATTCAGGCTCAGTTATTCCATATCATTGGAAATAACACCGGCCATACCTGGCAGGAAATAGAAAGTTTCTTTTTAAGGGATAAGTACCTCAATGCCCTTGAAGCAAAATCGTATGGCCTTATCGATGAAGTTCTGGGAGATACCAGTGATCTTATTATGCTTAATAATAATGCACAGGAGGTTCTTTTGTATCAAATCTGATATCTCATCCTTGAAAAACAACATCTTCAGATTACCTATTGAAGCCAGATAAGAAGTTCAATTGAAAACTTATCTGGTTTTCTTTTTTTTGAAAAAGGAATCATTAAAGACTGTCGTCTTTTAAAAGAATTCAAGCTACCTGTGTATATGAGCATCAAGCCATTAATACCAAGTCATGATCGAATACTAGCTTAATCTTACATTGCAACAGATATCACCTATATCCTAGTTTAAATTGATTATATTCGTATTCATTATTTAATTTATTATCATATAAATAACATGCGCAGTATTCCTTTATTTTCAGTTCTGATTTCATTTATAGTATTAATTGCTTCAATTTTGATTTTTTATATTTTCACGGAGCGGATTGATGCCGGGCATGAAGGTATTCTAGTTCGCTTGTATGGCTCCGAAAAAGGAGTTCAGGATGTAACAATTGTTACGGGAAGAGTTTGGTATAACCCTCTTACTGAAAATGTTTATGAATTTCCGACCTATGTTCAGACAGTTGACTACCCCAAATTTACCGTTAATGCTAAAGACGGTTCTATCTTTGATGTAGATCCTACGCTTAGTTTTAAAGTAAAAGATAACCATTCTCCGGATATCTTTAAGAAATACAGAAAAGACATAGAGGTAATTACTAAAACTACTCTATTCAACTATATCCGTGATGCATTCAGAATTGAATTCAACAAATATTCGACAGACAGCATTATCAGCAATAGAGAGATGTTTGAAAACGCGGTTCAAAAGCACATGCAAATACTCCTGGATAAAGAAGGTTTCCAATTGGAGCAAATGACATCAGGCATTCTTTATCCTGAATCTATCACTCAAGCCATTAATGCCAAGAATGCCGCGATACAACAAGCAATGAGAGTAGAAAACGAACTGAAAGTTGCACAGGCACAGGCAAGAAAACTTATGGTACTGGCAGAAGCTGAGGCCAAAGCTAATGAATTAAGAAAGCAATCATTAAATCAATTATTGATACAACAGCAGTTTATTGAAAAGTGGGATGGTAAAACGCCCATCTATGGACAGGCACCTTCTTTTTTCAAATCTATTAATTAATTTTATGATTTTAAGCTCTAGTAGAAGTCTAACTGACATCTACTAGAGACAAAATTATGAGTTGCCAGCTATTTGAATAAGCTACTTAAGTAATTCAACCACAGAAACTTTTATTCTCCTTTATTTCCGACACTTTTCAATTTCCATATTGCCCCATTTTTAGTAGTCAGTTTTTCCAGGCTATTTTTGCCTGAAAGTTCATTTAAATGCGCTTCACTTTCACTTCTTGGCATACCAGATAATTCTGAAAATTCTTTAGCTGTAAGGGAATTATATTTAAGAAACAACGTTTCCCAGTTTTTACTGTATTCACTTTTTGCCATAGAAGGACTTAACTTAAGAACAGCTGTTTCATAAAATGCATAAGGCTTTGAACCATACACGGTTTCTTTATTACCATCCTTATCAATAAAAAACATAGTAGGAAACCCTCTTACACTAAACTGTCTGGCGAGTTTCAGATCTTCCTCAAAAAGCGTTTTTCCTTTTCCATCATAATCAATTTTCAGTTGTGTAGCATTTAATCCTACTTTTTTAGCAGCTGCTTCAAGATGCTCCCATTTTGCAATGTTCTTTTTCTGTAAAAAAACCATTTCGCGGATTTCCCTTAAAAACAAAACGGCAATGTCTGCATTCTGCAGTTGTGCTGCCTTAAAGGCAATAGACGGTGGATAAGAAGAAGATAAAGGATCTTCCAGCCAGACATCTCCATCAATAGGCATATCGTAATGAACGCTCACTTCATCCCAGTGATGAGCAACATCAGAAGGTTTGCTGATCCCACCACTGTTATAGCTCCAATCAGGCAACAGCCCTCCCATTCGGTATTCAATTTCCAAATTATTACCATACTCCAGCTTTAATTTGCGTAATTGAGGCTCTATTCCCCAGCAAGAAGAACATATAGGATCAGTGAAATATACTACTTTAACCGGCATGGCATTTTTTTGCATTTTGATTTTTGCATTGTTTGCACTATCAGGAATTCCACAAATTCCTTCTGCCGGATCGCATAATAAAGGATTTTCCTTTGTCTTATCAGTCATAACCTTATTGTTTTTTTGTCCCTGACAGCTTGTAATAATTGCTGTTGCAAGAATTATTAGATATAGATTGAAACATTTTAACATTGTTAAACTTTTTTTACTATATAAGTATTTACAGGCAATAAATGACAGAAAATGAAATAGCTTTATAAATGCTGAAATCTTATTCCATCTCAATAGGCAATATACCCCTGTTCCTATCGTTGTATTCATCTTAGTATACATGAATGCTATTGTATCAATGAATTTGACTCTTAAAATCCTTTATTGATCGCAAATATAGTGTACGTAAAGCTTTAGAGTGTTATCAGTTTCCAATTGGAAACTAGTATACAATAGGGAACTATTTGTATTTTTAATAACTTCATATGAATTAGTTCACATTGTCTAAATATCAAAGTGATGAAGAAGCAACAAATGGTTAACAATACAAATATCTGCAAAACACGGATAAACGCTATTAAAGACACTATGGATATATTATCAGGCAAATGGAAGTTTCACATTCTTGGAACGTTGATGCAGGGAGGTAAAATGCGCTTTATGGATTTATTACGGGAAGTCGATGGTATAGCTGCAAAAATGCTATCTAAAGAGCTGCAGGACATGGAAATGAATAAATTAGTAAGCAGAACTACCCTAAACACAAAACCAATCACTGTAGAATACGAAGTCACTGAATACGGTAAAACTTTGGAACGTATCATTGACGAGATCGCCATTTGGGGAATTGAATACAGGAAGGCTCTTTATGATAAGGAACAAACGGATTTAAAATAATAAAACTACACGTCCCACTAAAAGCTATTGAGCTATTAAACAAGAAACCTGACGATCCCACAATTATAGCATTTCAGGCTATTGCAACTCTTTAACTTTTATCAGCTTATTACCATCCCATTTATATAACGTGCATATTGTTGTTACCTTAGCATTTTCAGATTCATCAATATCAAAATCAAGATTCGGGTCATCATAGCCATTGCTTTCATATTGAATGACCACCATATCCTCTACTGGAATATTGTACTCTGACACATAAGGAAAAACATTCAATTCTGCTTTAGCTGAACTAAAAATATTTTGAACATCAGCATCTGCCACAAGCAGAACTTTTCCATTGTGGAACTTCAATGGTATATAGGCAACCTCCTGGTTATAATAGCCTCCTTCCCCTTCAGATTTTACTGCTGCAACCTTTATCAATTTGTTTCCATCATCAAGAATAAATTCTTTCATTCCTCCTCCAGGGCATGACAGTCGATAAGTTTCGTATACGAAAAGTTCATTGTAATTATCTCTTTGCTTACCTGCATTAAGAGTGGTATTATATACTTTAAAAAAACGAAATCCACTCTCCCGATAACTTGTTTTATAACGCTCAAGTATCTTATGATTATTGATTGAAAACCGTCTTAATTCTACTGTTCTTTGATTGTATTGATCTATTAGTGTATCAGATTGCCCCACAAGAAAACCATAACCTTTATCATATTGAATATACATGAAATCTGCAAAATCTTGGTAGCGAACATATCCTAATTTATTAACATCATCCGGATGCATAACGGTAGTCCACCACTCTCCCTGAGATTCTAAATTTTTGATTCCTTCTATACGCTGGACTTCTGAACAAAAAGGTAGTTCAGTTAATATGGTGCTATTGCTGTCTGGTTCAGAATATATATATGTTTTCTCTGCAAAAATATAATTTGATTTATTGCCCCCTTCATCCGGGTATGAAGAGTTAAATACAAATCGATTTTGCTCTTCTCTTATCTGTTTTCTAAGAACAATTTTGAGAGAGTCAATATTTAATGAAGGAGGACAAGGCTTTTCTGCTAACACCTCATAGTCATCCTTATCCTGACCATCTATGCAGGATGAAAGTATAAAAATAAATACATTAGCTATAAAGAAAAGAACAAAGGTTATGGCTTTAAATGAGTTCATATCTGGTCTAAAAACAATATACATCCGAAATGCTAAATCAATACCTCCGATTGCATTAAGTATATTCTAAATATAATAATTATACCCAATAATTTCATTACCAATCTCAGCAAAACATATACTACCAATTTATGATTTTGCACTATCAATCAAAGGCCCCTCCCATATCCAACCCCTTCGTCTGTAAGAAAAGGAATTAAAGGTTAAATTCTGTCAGGTTCTTGTCCCAATCTTTTTATTTTACAAGCTGTTTCTCCTTATTTTGTACGTATCCTCTGATATAATTTCAAGTATAATCTCTTCAGTTGTCATTTTTGATACATTTAATTTTCCATTCAACACCCAAAGAGAACAAGACTCTGAGTATAACCTCATTGCCTGCAATAAATATCATTTAAATATAGAATTATTTTAAAATGATAATCTTCTAACCAGTAAAATAACTTAGTAAATTTGTAAAAAAGCGCAGCTGGCTTAAAGTTACTAGCTAAAAAACTCTGGTAATCAACAAATAAAAATTATCAGAAAGATATTTACTTATAAATATTTGAAAACTGTAAAATAAAAAAATCAGTAAAACGACTAAAGAATTAAAAGTCTGTCTTTTAATAATCATACAAAGAATCTGTTTTAAAACAAAACATTGATGATTGTTTGTCAAAATATGTAAGACAAACTTTTATTTTTATAACAACACTTTAATAACCACCAGATTGAAAAAGCTTAAAGATTTTGTTAAATGTATAAAAAAGGAGAAAGACCACTTCAAAACAAGAAGAACTCCTTCACAATTGGCTATTTCCATTTTTGATTCTATTGATTATGTACCTGTAGATGAATGGAATAAAATCGTACCTCAGCATAAAGGATTAATGCGTCACCCTTACCTCAAATCGATTGAAAATTCTTCAAAAGAGAAAGAACAAAGCAGGTATGTTTTAATTTATAAGGATAAAAAACCTGTTGCAGCAGCCATTTTTCATATAGTAGTAATTACCGGTGAAGATTACCGGTGCTCTGACAATAAAAAGCATACGCTTGAAAAACTAACCAACTCAATAAAGGATAAAGCCAAGCTACGCATGTTGGTATGTGGACACACCCATATAAGTGGAGATCATGGTTTTATTTATTCTTCTGACATTACATACAAAGAAGCCTTTCATGCATTAGCAGATGCTTGTTATCAGATCAGGCGCTCTGAGAAACTAAGAGGCAAAATCAACCTTCAATTGATCAAAGACTTCTATGAGGACGAATTTACCACTTCTGGTTACCTTAGTGTCTTTAAATACCGACAGTTTAAGGTAGACCCCAATATGATCTTAAAAATAAGACCTGAGTGGAAATCTTTTGATGATTATCTTAATGCTATGAATAAGAAATACAGAAAAAAGGCCTTAACCACCATCAAGAAGGGAGCGGAACTGAAGCGAAAAAGCTTAACTGCAGAAGAGATACAATCCAATTTTGATAAAATTCAGATGCTTTATTCTAATGTTGCAGATAAAGCAAAAGTACGTATCAATCATTTTGACGTTTCTTATTTATATCAATTAAAACTGAATTTAAAAGAAGAGTTTGAACTGGTTGCCTATTACCTAAATGAAGAAATGGTAGCCTTTAATACCTTTATTTATTGGGGAGATAAATGTGAAGCACATGTAATCGGAAACAATTATGATTTAAATAACCAATACTGCATTTACCCGAACATTCTGTATGATTATGTAAAAGGCACGATTGAAAAGAAAAAAAGCATGCTGATCCTGGGAAGGACTGCTATGGAAATGAAGAGCAATATTGGAGCTGAGCCTGCTGAAATGTGCTGTTATGTTCGACATTCAGGTCCTTTGTTTAACAGGGCATTAAAACCTGTTTTTCATTACATTAAACAAACAGAATGGACACAGAGAAGTCCATTCAAAGAGGGCGATACTGTTGATTGTGATAACTGAAAAAAGTACTTTTAAAAAATAATGTTGAACAATTTGATTAAATCAACAATGAATATTAAACATTTTTTTTTGCATTACCTTAGAACAACTCTGCAAATCTTTTAGCTGGTATCAATTATAAATTTTAAAGAAGGAAAGCGAAACTCTTCTATAGATTGAGAAAAAGATGGAAAATTTTCTCACTCTTTTTCTCAATTAAGTAATATGATCTATTTTCATAAAGCTTCAATTTTTGCTTTCATCATGATTCCTCAATGCCTTCATATAAACAATGAGATAATCCATTTCTTCTTTTGATATTTCATTTTTCTTAAATGAAGGCATTCTTCCAAGACCAAATAAAAATGCTTTACTCCTTACACGAAATCGTTTAGTCACTCCTGGTATCGCTAGGTTATTTAAAGATGGCCCCACTCCTGCTTCCCCTCCTGGATGACATTTCTGGCAATTGTTCATAAAAACAATTTCGCCTTTTTTTATCTCTTCATTTTTAACCATTGATTTGGCCATAATAGGTTCACTTCTTCTTGCAGATCCACAGGAAGTCAGCAAACATAATAGTGACAGGGACAGACTGAATATCAATAATAAATCAATGCTGTATTTCTTCATTTATTTGTAACTTTTGAAATTTCGTTTTTCTCAACTTTCCATATCACACCTGTTTCTTTCTTTGGAGAGGGTCCTTCCTTGGTAATTGGCATTACACCAAAATCAACAATATAGAGGCTCGTTCCAGCAGGATCAAATTTGACATCGATTGGTCTTTCAATTCCACCCGATCCGGATTGAGATGCGGGAGCATTGACTCTTCCTTTGTTTACTACAAAGTCATTAATTACACCTGTTTCAATATTTACCCTGACAACCTTAAAACCTACGGGTCCGTAGATCCGGCCTACTTCAGGAGCCATATCTCCAAATTGAGCTACAAAAACTTCACCTTTATGTCCGAAACTATTACTTCGTGAAAAATCCAAACCATTTGCAGATGAATGTACTCCAAAAATTGCCACTGGTTTTGGAGGAGTTCCTGGATGAACAGCAAGCAGAAACTGTGGGTCATTTTTATTCGTTTCGAAATCTTTGGATTGCATTGGTCTTCCTTCAGCAAAATCAGGCCATCCATACCATGTGCCAGGTTCAATTGACCACAATACATCTCCAGTTCCGAAGCCAGGTCTGCTGCCTCTGGTATCATATGAGTTTTCTGTAACGAATAATTTTCCGCTTTCTGAAAATGTAAGTCCAAAAGGGTTTCTTAATCCCCAAGCCACAACTTCAAGAGTACCACCATTCACCGGTACTCTCATAACTGCGCCTGAACATGGAACCTTTCCTTTAATGACCTGATTGGCTACAGTACTTGTACCATAAGGAGAATAAGCACCTGTTCTGACTTTTTCCTTTTGATCAGTCAGAAAATTTTTGGTTTCAAAATTCTGTCCGTTAAGTGTAATATCTTTGCAGGGGATATCATGGAACTCAGGATGCCTTTTAAGCCAGCCATATCTAAAATTATCCTCTCCTACTATGCCTGAATTGGTCGCCACCCCCTGTCCAAAATAAACATATCCGTCATCTCCCACTACAGGACTATTAGTATGATGATCTCCAAAACTAGGAAGGTTATCAGCCAGAACGGAAATTTTACCTTCTTTAGAAATCTTCAGAATCTTTCCACCTTCCAGCTGTCCGCCCTCTGCTATAAAAAAATTCCCATCATGGTAGTCAATACCTGTCCATGGACCATTTTTTTCACCCCTTGCTATCTCTTTTAACTGTCCGTTTGATTCCACCTGAAGCAATCTTGGTACTGTCCATAATTCTCCATAGGAGTAACCGGCTTCAATCACATAAACATTTCCATCATTATCAAAAGTAATTCCGGTAGGAAAAGTCAGGCCTGAAACAAGGGATTCAATCTTATAACCCGGAGGTAATGCAATATCATTCACCGATATATTTCTTGATACCGGATCGAAACTCTTTGCACCCCCATAATGACCTCGAAGTTTATAACACCCTGCAATGATGGGAAAGATTAGGATTATCATTCCTGTAAAAAAACTATACCTTATCATGCGTATGAATATTTATAATTCATAAGACTCAATGAATAAAATTGTTCAAATGATATTATGTTTCTTGAAACTTCTCATTTATGATCTGATAAAGTCAACCAGAACTAGCTGAATTTATGAGTTGATTTGAATGTTTTTATAAGAAAAGGAACGGATATGAAAACAGAAATTCAGGAAGGAAGAACTTGCACATTAGAATTAGATCCTGATTCTGCTGCTGCGATAGAATATGGAAATCACTTATTTGGTAAAGTTGTTGGAAGAGATGTTATCGATTCATCTCGGGGAACTTTAAATGATATGTATCAAACTCAAAATGCACTCCCTGTTGTAGTTGTTGAAGGACCGGAAGGTTTTCACTGGAGAGTCCCGGAAAAAGATATAACAAAAATAGTTTGCTCAGATGATGAACTTTGTTAAACTAAAATAAATTTAGTCTTGTTTACTCCCTCTCCACTGGCTAAAGGGAACTAAAATGTCTAATATGAAAATCAATTAAATGTAACTTGATATTGTAATAAAAATATTTAAATAGCCCTGCATAAAGAGGCTATTTAAATATTTTAAAATTCAATCATTTTTTAATACATCTGCTTTGGTATAATTTAATATATCCAATCAATGCAAATGATTTCTAAGGAGCCCACCAATTACCTGAAATAAATAAAAGACTTAATAAATTATATGAATCTTCAAAATAACTTTCCTTCATTTCTTTAATAACGCTCCAGCCTTCATTTAAAAATGCCTGGTTTTCTCTATCACAGGTTGCTGCCGCTACAATAGGTGCAATGAATACAGAAGTTTTATAATTGTTACCCGGCAGGTCATTTCCATTTAAAGTATATCCAGCTTTAATATTGGAAGGACTGTTATGACAATTTGATTTAGCCCATTTAACAATTCCGGAGACAGCATTTTTCGCTCTTATATCGCCATAATGGGCATAATCCATTACAAATCTCAATGGAGTGCGACAAGCGTTATAATAGTAATTTCCATCATTTGGACCTTCAAGAAAATCGGGACCTGCAGGCTTAACAGGTTTTCCTGTTGCAAAATCTGGCATAAGGCTCGTCGTAGCCGAATAATTATTCTGTATTGCTGCGATCATTTCATAAGTAGCAGTTGACACACTATCCCAAACCATATCTCTGGTAGATTTTTTAAATGCTTTGAAATGACCTAACATCCAGTCAGAGGGACGTGTATCTGTAGAGGTTTCATTCTTCCAATCACCAAGATTTAAACGGTAATCATTTGTTATATAACTTGTCCTGATCCCTTTGATAATTATCCTTTTAGCTTCTGAGAGGTAATTATTGCCTGCTGAAGTTCCCCATTGTTTATGAGCGAGCAACAATGAATATGCTATATCCAGATCCCCATCTGTAGCAGAGCCAAAATGCCCCTGAGCCATTTTATCATCAGCGACAACCCATCCCATCAAATGGCGATTGCCAGAGCTTTTATATGCTTTTACTGTTTTTAATAAACCATTGAATATGGTCTGTGCATCGGGATCATATCCGGCCATAAGCGTAACAATAATCATCCCATAACCTTGTCCTTCAGATGAACCAAGCGGAGTAAAGCCATCCGGACTTCCGGTAATCTCCCCTTTTACATAATAGCCACCAGGTAAAGAAGTGAGATCATTTCTGAGATATTTTTTTTTCCAATAATCATAATAACCTTTAACAGACTCATCCATCTCTTCCTGAGACACATTCGATGGTTTTATACAATTGGGATAGATGAGAGACTGAGGATATGGTTTTGTTTGCCCCTCAGCTGTAAAAGAACTTATTGTAATGACACAAATCAGTAATATATACTTATTCAACAACATAGATCATTTTTTCTATAGGTATCGGCTATCGAATCTAATAATATAAAAAGAAACAGGCAAGACCTGATATCAAAACCCTCTGCCAGAGTATTCCAAAATAAATAAAAAGGAACTTCTTTCTAATCAGATTCGTATTTCCAAAATTCTATGTAACATCATTATCAAAAGACTTCAAACAAGAGACACTAGCGATTTCAAAAAATTTAAGCAATGGCTTCAACAGGTTTCTTTTCTTACTGATGAAGATTGTAAAACATTTGAACCTTATCTAACAAACAGGAATGTAAAACCAAAGGAAAAAATACTTACACTTGGGAAAGTATGTAAAGATATAGGATTTGTAAATTTTACATTAAAGGAAAACTGGATCAAGCACCAACAATTTTCAAGTAGAAAGTATTGCAAAACGGAGGTAATATTTCTTAAACAAAATTGCCACCTCATAATAATTTCGAAGTGGCAATTATTGATTGCATTTAAAGATTTTACAAGCCTAAAAATTCCCACAAAAACAGAACGAATATCTAAATAAATAAATTCTTCAATTGCTGGATATCCAAAGGCTTTATAAATACGTGTTCAATATTCTGTTTACCTATTTTTTCATAATTCAACGTATAATCAACAACAGAAGTCAATAGAGCTATTCTTGTCTCATTTTCCCGATAGCCAGAATGATTCCTGATTCTGTCTATTAATCCAAAACCTTTCTCCCTGTTATATAGAATATCGACCATAAGAAGGTCTGGAAATTTACCATTAATCAGACAGTAATCATTCAAACTATCAATTGCATTTTCGTTATTAGTAAACCTATATTCAGATGCAATATTATAAGTCTTGAAAATTCGCTCCGCAATCCAATTATCGGTAACATTATTATCAATTACCATTATACATTTAGGAATCTTCATAGTTACCAAGTTTAATTAATAAAAATGGTTACTATGTAATATAAAATCAATACTCTAAATACAGTATTTCATATACTCACTTTGGAGTATTCTCCTTAAAAAAACTAACCGTGTCACTAAATTTCAATAGGTTACCAAAGTTATTTTGTTTTAGGTAACGAAGAAACATCCTGACGTATCCGAAAAGCAAGCCCTAGATTAAAAATGAAGCCATCATGGGTCTTATGTAAAACCGGATGTACTATTCTCTGCTCAGTTTTGTTATATACCTCATATTTCCGGCAAAGGGAATGGCCGAACTCACCAAAAGCAACAATATATTTTTTAATATAAAAGTTAAGAAAAAGCTTTAATTGCATTTGCCCCCAGAATTTATCACCATTTCTAACAAAGGCGTAATTCTCCCCATCGTGAAGCCTGTAGCTGGCAGTAAGGCATTGATAGGAAATCCCTGAGTAAAACCTTGAGTTTGCTTTATGTTCTATAATCATGTAACCAGGCAATATTCCAAAGATATTTAACCTAGGCAAAGGCTTCCACTCCAAGCCCAGTAAAGGAATAAAAAAATTTCCGAAAAATTCTTTATTATAATATGCTCCAAATTTATACTGAAGATTAGCCTTTTTAACATAAGTAAAAAGCAATAGACCACCTTGTTGAAATGCCCCATTACTTATCTTCAATTGATCAGAACTGATTTTGGGCAAAACAACAAAAAGTGTTTTCCACTTTGTATTTTTCCAGTTCTTTAAGTAACCTAATTGAAAATTGAATGCATATAGATCTTTTTGCCCATATGGAGAATTAAAACTAAAGTGATCGAAGATTCCACCAGTAAGTATAACATCTTTATTCTTTAATGGAATAGGAATATTCAAACTGAGATAACTTTCTTTAACATTAAGCTTGTGATCATCCCCATAGTATTTAACAGGCAGAAAGTTTTGATATTTCAGGTTAATTAAATCAATAAATGGTTGGCCTTCCACTTCTGCTGATATAAACAATATAAAAAAAATAATACTTAATGCAGATTTCATTTTCACCCCTTATTTAAGCAGGCACATCCAGTTTACTTAATAACTCTACTTGCTTCTTTACATCAACCTTTTCAAAAATATTTCTAACATGTTTCGCAACAGTTTTATCAGATATATATAAAAGTTCTCCTATACTTTTATAAGTAGCTCCTTTAGCAATCAGGTTTATTATTTCTATTTCTCTTGTTGTAAGGTTATACCTCTTACAATTAATTTCAAATTTATTTAGATTATCTACCCTTATTTCATCCATCCAACTTCCATTCTGAAGGTTTTTATATGCACTATTTATCAATGCAATTCTTTGCTTTTCAAGATTCAACAAAATTGCATCAATCTTTGCTATCAGTTCCTCCACTAAAAAAGGCTTCTGAACATAATCAACAGCCCCTAAATAAAGTCCCTCCATCTTTGACTTATAGGAATCTCTCGCCGTTAGAAAAATAAAAGGTATATGATTTAAATTATTCTTTCTCTGTACAGATCTATATAAATCGAAGCCATCTCCATCATTCATCATAACATCTGAGATAATCATATCAATGTAAGTGATATTCAGAAGCCTTTCAAATGCTTCATTTCCGCTTGTCGCAACTATTACATTAAACTTCTCACCAAGTTTCATGGAGAGATAATTAAGTAACGCAATATTATCTTCAACAATTAAAACACTTCGTTTCTCTGCATTAAACTTGGCAGGTGGTAATTTTAATTCATCAACATTAAAATAAACATCTCTTGATTCTAGCCTTAATGGTTCACTTGGATAATCATGTTGATAGATTGGAATTTCTATGATCATACTAGTCCCAGCAGTCAGGCCTGGGTCGCTTTCTACTCTAATTTCACCACCAATACTTTCGATAATTTTCTTTACTATTGAAAGACCGATTCCTATTCCCTGAATATTTTTATGACTTGAATTAATTTTAAAATATGGTTCAAATATTTTTTCATGTAATTCCGAATGAATACCTATTCCATTGTCTCTTACAACAAATAACAAGCTTTCATCTTTCTGTTTGAGAGATACTTGTATTACTCCATTCAAAGAAGTAAACTTTATTGCATTTTCAACAATATTATTAATGACTCTGTATATCCCTTCCGGATCAGCTTTCACTCTCAGGTTATCGTCAACATAAGAAGTAAGTAATATGCCTTTTTTATTGGCATATGCTCTATAAAGCTCTATATTATTCTTTAGTATTTCACTAAAATTGCAAATCTGATCATTAAAATAAATTTCATCTCCCCGCTTGATTTTTTCTATATCAAAGAAATTATTTATATCTCTGGTTAATTTTTCAACACTTCTTCTGATAATTATTAGTTCTTCTGTTGCCCCATGTTTATTAATATACTCTTCAAGATAATTTCTTATAAGTGTAATAGGAGTTTTGGATTCATGGGCCAGATTAATAAATGTATTTGTTCTTTTTTCATTGGCAATTTCAAGTTCTTTTGTTCTTTCTATTACCTTTAGTGTTAGGTTGTAATTTAATTCCTGAAGCATCTTTTGCGAATCCAACAACATGTAGTATTCTGCTCTTGATTGCTTAATAGATTTCCGGATAAAAAGGACAGTCATAACAAAAAGCCCCAGATTAGTGCATATTACTTCAACTACCTGACTTCCGTTATGAAATTTCAATATTGGTATTAACAAATAATTAATATCATTTTCAAAAAATGCAATAACCGGAAGCGTTAACCAAAAACTAAATCCTAAAAGCACTCCTATCATCTCTTCCTTACAACTCTCATCTGTACATGACTGATATTTTTCTTTAAATGATGTTGTTAAAGAAAATAACATAACAATAACATATATAAATGGGATTACTACTACCAGTTTCCTTGACATTTCCAAATCTCCTGTATATATATATGGAAGCAGAAACAAAAAAATAAATGGTAAAACAATAAAGATTAGCGATCCCTGAAAAGCGTAAAACCTCATTTTGGCTAATTCCAGTACTTTATATATATAAAAAATAAAATATAATGACATTAACAATGCAACTATATATGCAATAATATTCTGCATTGAAATCGGAATATCTATCTTATTATCCGGAAACAATGCTCCGACTATATTATATTGAATTAAAAGAAAAAGAAGGATCAGATAATATAGCCTGCTTTTATCCGATGGTCTTGACAGAAAATATATTATCTGATAGAAAAAGAAAACCAGTTCAAATAAAGAAATTAAAAAAGTTATTATATGAATTTGCGTTCCAAATACCAGCATTCCTGTTAGATTAGATATTAATTATTTATCCTGAATAAATATAATTGGTGAGGTAAGTGTAATTCATTAAACAGCTCAAATCCCAGTTTTTTATAAAACTTTATATTTTCCATCATTGAAGTCTCCAAATAGATTGGTTTCCTCATCCCCCTAGCTTCATTTATAATTTCAGTAATCAATGAACTACCGATTCCATTTCTCTGAAAATCCGGATGTACACCAATAAACCTTAAATAGTAGATAGACTGCTTGGGATAATTACTTTTAACTTTCGATTCTCTGGCCAGAACTTTTGGAAGCCTTTCCGGACCTATGCAAGAGAATGCCAGTCTTAGATCATTCATAACAGACTTAAATGAAACCTTCTCTTGTTCGGGGAATAATATGAGGGCACATGCATTGCGATCTCCTGAAAGGTATACTCTCCCATTCTGATAACAACTATCAAAACAATATTCCATCAGCTTTCGAATTCTTTCTTTTCTCTTCCCATCCTGCTTTACAACATAATTGACACTTTTATTCTGATCAAATGAAGAGGTCAATATATCCACCACAAGAGACTTATCTTCAATCTTAGCTGTTATCATAATATTTATCCTGATTATGCTTAAGAATAATATTTTATTAACTTATTGAAAACCTGTATCGACAAATCTAAAATTACTCATCGATATCTTCAAATTTTTTAACACAAAATTTAAAATAATCAATTATTCTTCAAGCATTTATGCCTATTCCATAGCAATAATCAAAGCTTAATTGTAATATTGGTGGGATAAATTAATTCGGGATATAAAAAATCTACATCTTAAAAATTTTCAGAAACCTCTTACAAATTCATTACATGAAAAAGATAACCCGCAATAGCACCTCCTGCAATGATCCAGGTGGAATTGAGTTTCCTGAATCCAAATACTGTAATAAGAGATGCAATAGCTATGAACCAGGCGCTAAGATCAGTTAAAACACTACTGCAAAGTTCGAAGGTGACAGCCAGCATCACCCCAATAGCTCCAATATTTACGCCATCCAGAAAATAACTCATTACCCTGGATTTTCTCAATTTAGGAACAAAAGGATTCAACACAAGGACAAATAAAAAGGAAGGAAGAAAAATTCCGATTGTAGCAATTACAGCTCCAGGTAAACTAGCCATCTGATATCCGATAAATGTAGCAGTAGTGAACAAAGGTCCTGGCGTAAACTGTCCAAGAGCCACTGCATCCAGTAATTGTCCCTGAGTAAGCCATCCTGTCTTATCTACAAATTCTGCCTGCAGATAAGCTACCAATACATAACCACTTCCAAACAAGGTAGCTCCAATTTTTATAAATATCCAGAATAATTCACCCAAGGTAATGGATTTTGAAAAAGGAATTAAAGAAAATATAAATGGACTAAAAGATGACAGACTACTAGGTCTTAACCAATCCTTTCCGGAGAACCAGATAATTGCAATAAGTCCTGCACATAACAATGCATATATCTCGTTAATACCAGCAAGAGAGGCTATCACTACGCCTGTGCCAATGAGACCAAGTTGCCAATTTTTTAAAGCAGTTTTTCCAAGTTTATAAATTGCGTTAATGATAATTGCAATAATAGCCGGTTTAATACCATACAAAAAAGGTTTAACCTCTGGTATACTTCCATAACTTGCATAAAGCCATGCTAATATTCCCATGATAAGTGCGGCAGGAAAAATAAAACAAATCCCCCCGAAGAACAATCCCGGAAATCCTGCTCGCTCATGACCGCAATGCATGCTCATTTCAGTTGAATTCGGACCGGGAATCAGATTGGTAGCTCCTATAAGATCAAGAAAATGTTCTCTGCTTATCCATTTCCTTTTGTTGACTATTTCTTCTTCCATCATGGCAATATGTGCAGCCGGCCCTCCAAACCCTATAATACCAAGCTTCAGAAACACATAACAAACCTCCTTTATTCTTACTGGATCCATTTTCAAAATATACTAAAAACCGACTTAATATTGATTTAAAAAATGCTTTTCGGATAACCGGATAGCCTTTTCAGTTTGGTAAATACCAATATCTTCTAGTCAACATAACTAAAAGAAAAACTAATGATTTCAACTGATGGGAAATACTTGAGATATATCAATCCCATAACCCAAAAATATTAATAATCTCGCTAAATGGAATATCTCCTCGTTTATATTTTCTTTTTGCCAGTAGATCCTTAAAAAATCTGTAAGACCAATAAAATGGCAGCACCCAGGCCAGGAGAAGGTTCATACCCTTTGAACACGCATTTACATTCTTGGAATTAAGAATGTATAAGGAAGTAACAAAAGAACAGAAGAAAGAAATAACTGATAAAATACAAATAGTGGCTATTATGTGAAATACCATTGCTTTTAGTATTTAGGAGTGAGACTATCAGCCTTTGAAGAAACCATTTTTCCCTTTTTAATCAATATTGAGGCTTCTTTAGTATCAGGAAGATTGTCTTTCTGGTATATTTCTATCTGTTCAAGAGTCAGAAGTATTTTTAATACAACAAGACGATCTTCAATTGTCGATGAATGCTTTGAGAGTTCATTCTGCAAACTTCTATGTTTGGATATGAAATGCTTATATTTTTCTTCATATGAAGGAGTAATAGCTCAATTTTATTACTTAGAATGCTATCTTTAATTGCTTTGACAAATGAATTAACATCTCTATAATATTCCCTGGATTTTCCATCATATCCCTCAAAAGCATTTAAATAATTCTGATGTCCTTTATTGAACTCATCCTTATTCTCTTCAAGTTTTCTTAACTCCGGATCCTTTTCCAGTAATTCTTGATATAACTCACTGACAAGATTTGTTTTCCCTCTTGATTTAAAAACTGCTAACATCCAATTCACCTGATTTTTTTAGCGCTTTAGGAGTATCTTCTTTTGTTTTAAACTGATCTACTTTATTTTCACTACAAAAGGTAAACAGGATGATTAAAGCAATAAATAAAAATTTTGATTTCAGCATAAGGACATTTTCTATTTAACTAAAACTATTCTCAACTTTAAATTTTACCAGGATATTAAAGGCCATATAATGCCTTTAAGAAACCATTTATGAAATAAAACAGGAAATGGCAATATCAAACCTGCAAATACCCAACATTTGGCTACCAGCTTATTCTTCAATATCCCATTATACTCCAACTTCCTTTCAATCATGATAAGGATACCCTGAATAAAAAAATACAATAATGGTAGTCCATATCCAGTTTTTACCGGAACACTGATTGCCAATTCATGCAAAAGACCTGAAAAAACAAAAGCTGCAACCATGGCAGCTTTCTCTCCTATTCTGGTTTTAAGCGGACGATACAATGCGATTGCTGTCATTTCTGAAAAAGCTCCATCATGCTTATGCAATTCTTAAACTTCCCCAGTGTAAGTCAATGAATAAAAATACTATACAAAATACTAGCAGTACCTCAATCAGCACCAAAATATGATCTGAATCATTACAGTAAAAATGCTTACCACTGCCATGAGGCTGATTATAAGAAAGGCAATTGCTTTACCTTTCCGATCTTCATGAGAAGTTGAAATCATTTCCATCAGTGTAAATAAAGTCTTCGTACTTCTCCATGAGAAAACTACAAACAGCGCAGCAACAACCAATATTCCAGCATATTTTGCTGCTGTAACCTGATTGAACATCAATACTGAAATCATAATAGAGATTAATCCTGAAGTACCTCCTGAAATAAGAGCAGTTTTAGCTTTGAATCCAATAAAAACAACCGAAACAATTCCACAAAAAATAAGGAATACTCCATATGCTGCTAATAAATTCACAACTACCTGATTACACATATATCATTCTTTTTTATGCAAAATTAAGTTAAAATAAAGATCAAGAGCTTATTCCCGAATTTAAATTTCTCCAGGTTGGTCTGGTTTACCCGATAAATTTCACGGGGTATTTATAAAAGCATTGGATGTTAACAGTTTAATACAAATAAGGCAAAAGTACATCTCTTCCTTTAATAAGCACATCAATTGATCTTAGCCTTGAATTTCTAATTACTTTTCCTGATTCAAAAAAAACACTGAACGAGAGTCTAAATTCAAAATTTTAATTGTATTTTTCTAACAACCCATCATTATAATTTTTACAATATTACTTTGAATTAATTCAATTAACAGTTATACGTTTTATTTCTTTTTAACAAAAAAATTCGGTCTTATTTATTTTTAAAGGCATTATCTCCTAATTTCGCATTCTTGCTAAAAGCAATAGAATAAAGTTTAAAATACCTATGAGAATTACAGTAGTTTTATCACTTTTCATTCAGTTAGTTATCATGAAAAGTGTATTTTCCTCCGATTTACCTCCCGGATTTATTGAACAGGAAATTGCCACAGGACTTAATCCGGTTTCGATTACCAAAGGACTTAATAACACTATTTATATAACGGAAAAAAATGGTAAAGTAAGAGTCGTGCAGAATGATGTATTATTGCCAAGCCCTCTGTTGGATGTAGAAGTAAACGACTTTAATGAAAGAGGTCTTATCAGTATTGCTTTGCACCCTGACTTTTTCAACAACGGATACTATTATGCTTACTATTGTCCTAAAAACAGAAACAAAAACAGAGTTGTGCGTTTTACTGCCACAAATAATGGTCGGTCAACTCTTCCGGGAAGTGAAGTACTTCTGATAGAACTTGACACTCTTGTAGGAGGTATCCATAACGGGGGATGTCTTAAATTCGGATCAGATGGAAAGCTTTACATTGGAACCGGAGAAGGCGGTGTTGCAACAAACTCTAAATTGCTAACAAACACATTAGGTAAAATACTAAGGATTAACGATGACGGATCCATACCAACAGACAATCCTTTCTTTAACGATCCAACAGTCACCGGTATAAATAAATCTATATATGCTTATGGATTAAGAAATCCTTTTGCATTTGAATTTGATGCCACTGGTCAATTGTATACTACAGATGTAGGAGGCAGTACTGCAGAAGAAATCAACAAGATACTTCCAGGGAAATTTTATGGATGGCCTGATAGAGAAGGTAACTCCGGAAGCACTTCTATAGCAAATTATCAGGGACCAGAATATTTTTACACTCACCAAGGAGGCGCTTGCGCTATTATCGGATGTTCCTTTTACAATCCTTTAAATAAGACTTTCCCGGCAGAATATACTGGTCAGATCTTCTTTGGCGATTACTGTACAGAGAAAATTTACGCATGGGATCCTGTTACCAAAATAAGGACAGACTTCGCAACAGGCGCTAACCGCCCGCTCTGGTATCTTTTCGCTGATAACGGAGATATGTACTATGTTGAAAGAAATGGTGCTGATGGTGGTTCTGCAGGCGCTAACACAGTAAGTTATGATGGAAAATTATGGAAGATAAAATACACCAATTCAAATGAAGTATTTATCAACCAGAATCCTCAAAGCAGCGCTCTTGTAGTCGGAGAAAATACTTTTTTTACCATTACTGCTTATAGCAACCTTCAACCACTTACCTATCAATGGTATAAAAACGGAGTGCTTCTGGAAGGAGCTACAAATGATACGCTACTTGTTAAATCTGTTACAATAGCAGATAATAATGCAATATTTGAATGTGTGGTATCAAACAGCGTTTCAAGCATCACTTCGACAGAGGCCACGTTAACAGTAATTCAGAACACACGCCCTGTTCCGATGATATCTTCTCCATTAGCTAACTTCAAATACAAAGCAAACGATGTATTAAAAATTTCAGGCACTGCTACAGATGCTGAAGATGGAGTACTTTCCGGAGCTTCACTATCATTTTGGGTTGATCTTCATCATGATACCCATACTCATCCCGCTCTTGCTCCTACAACCGGAACAAGCCTGCCAATCAGCTTTACTGTTCCCAACAATGGAGAAACCTCTCCTAATGTATTCTTTCGAGTATATTTAAAAGCTACCGACTCAAAAGGCTTTTCTTCTACAACGTTTACAGACGTTCATCCTCAACTGGTAGGCATTACCGTAAACTCAAATGTTCCTGAAGCAAAGATTAATTATGATGGAACCTATCATTTAGCAGGAGAAACAATTTATTCTGTAAAAGGAATTATAAGAAGCCTGGAAGCTCCTTTAGTCATTTCAACTAATAACAGGACATGTATCTTTACCGGATGGGCCCATGGTGAATCTTCCAAACTTATAACATTTGCCACTCCAAATACTGATGTGAACTTATATGCATCTTACGATTGCGATGAAGTGGCTTATACCGGAGATGGTCTGACTGGAACTTATTCGGATGTAGCTTCTGTAAACATAAATGCAGATGGTGTCAGACTTAAACGAGTTGATCCTGAAATCAACTTCAACTGGCAATATGATTCTCCTGATATGGGAACAATAGATGACAATAATTTTAAAGCCATCTGGGATGGATATATTGATATACCTGCTGCCGGCACCTATACTTTTTACCTGAATTCCTTCTACAACGATTATTGTAAGCTTTATATAGATAATCAGGAAATTATAAATAAAACTTCTGGGGATTACACAGGGGTTGAATATTTTATTGAAAAGTCAGGTAATATCACATTCAACACTGCTGGTAAGAAAAAAATAAAAGTCACCTTTGAAGAAACAGATTGGGTTGCGGCTATTGAATTACTATGGTCAGGACCTTCTATTACCAAACAGATCGTACCTCAAAATAATCTCTTTACAAACACCAATATTACTACAGGTAATGGACTTACTGCTTCCTACTTGGGAGATGTAGCATCGTTATCTGGTATTTCTCCAAAATACACTCAAACAGACACCGAAATCGACTTTAACTGGGCTGCTGGTTCACCTAATGAAAGTCTTCTTGGAAATGATCTTTATACTATCACATGGAAAGGTTATTTAAGACCTCCTTTAGAAGACAATTATACATTCACCGTAAATGGTGATGATGGATTTATGTTGCTAATAGACAATGATACGATCATTAATCAATGGCATGACGGAATCATTGAAAACAAAGAGAAAACTATTCATCTTAAGGGAAGAACTTTTTATCCTTTTGAGTTTAGATATTATGAAAACGGAGGCAATGCTAATATTAAATTACAGTGGGCATCTTCATTGATAAGCAAAACTGGAATAGAAAAAAAATATTTATATACAGACATGCCAGCTGTTACTTCTAATTCGGAATCATTATCTCAAAACATTTTAAATTTCAAACTGGCCAGAGACGGTTCCGGAATAAGATTATTAAGCCAATCTGATTACATTGAGAAATTTGACATCTTCAATGTAAATGGTAAGAAAATAATTTCAGGAACCAATGAAATCCAGAATCAATGGATAGATATGAACAACTATTCTGATGGAATGTACTTAATTCAGATTATTGATAAAGGCAGACCTGCTGTAATTAAGTTCATAAAATAATTTTTAATCTTTTTTAAAAAGATTAGTATGAAAAAGACTGCCAGAAAATTCTGACAGTCTTTTTTTTTAAGCAATATGAATACTATTTATTTCATTACTACAATTTTTTTCTTTATCACTTTATGGTCGGTAACACCATGGACAATATATGCTCCTTCGTCCAAATATTCACTGAGTTTATTTACATCAAGTGTTAACTCGCCATTGTATGCAATCTCTTTGCCTTGTAAATCATAAAGTTTTAAAGATAACAAGATCTCCTCCTTAGAATCCTCTTGAATTTCTTCAGGTGCAAATGCTTCCATCGCAGCAGAAGGACACCCTCCGACTTTCAGGATTTTATCATATTGTTTATACCACGGGTTCACAGCATAATTCACCCCTGCGCTAATGTTGACAGATGATATATTAGCTGCATATGTTATATATACTTTGCTCTTATCTAAAGGATCTACTTCTATTGTTGCCTGAGCATTAGTCCACCAGCTGATATTGGTAGCTGAAGCTTCAGGAGACAAAACAAAAAGATATCTTTGCCCTGCCACGAGACAAGAAGGACCATTTATTCCTGTCGTTAATGCATTTTCTACTTTAACAGTAATTACAGATGAGGTTGTTTTTCCTCCGTTATTATCTGTCGCAACTGCTGTCAGACTATAGGTACCTGCTGCTGCTCCCGTGATTGTATAAGTATAGGGCGCTGTATTATCAGATCCTAACAGCAAAGATCCATTATAAAATGCTACTCCTGCAATCGTACCATCTGCATCTGAGGCATTTGCCGCAATGGTAATGTTTGCCGGAGCATTAAAAGAAGCATTATTGATCGGACTTGTAATTGCAACAACGGGATTTTGATTAACAAGTGGTACAACTGTTACTATAACAGTATCTGTTCCTATTCCTCCATTATCATCTCTGACATTCGCAATGATTTTATAAGTACCTGCTGCAACATCAGTCCAGCTGATGCTATATGGACTGGTAACATCTGTCACCGATACTCCTGCCCCAGAAAAGGAAACTCCGATAATTGTTCCATCTGCATCAGATGCTGTAGCAGTGACATTGATTGTTGCAGGAGCTGTAAATACGGTATTGTTTAATGGAGCGGTAATTTTAACAACAGGATTTTGATTAACTGCCGGAACAACTGTTATTGTTACTGTATCTGTTCCAACTCCTCCATTGTTATCTCTGACATTTGCAACAATTTTGTAAGTACCCACTGCTACATTGTTCCACCTAGTAGAATATGGACTGATATTATCAGTCACTGATGCTCCGGCTCCGGAAAAGGTAACCCCACTTATCGTACCATCTGCATCAGATGCTGTAGCTGTGACATTGATTGTCGCCGGAGCTGTAAATACGGTATTGTTTAATGGAGCGGTAATTTTAACAACAGGATTTTGATTGGTCTGTGCAACAGGAATAGTACCTGAAATAAAATATTCCCCTATAGAGGAATAATCCGAATAACCAGTAGTTAAAGGATCTCCTTGACCTGTTCCGTCAATATTCAAATAATAAGTTCCTGCAGTGAGGTTTATGTTAAATGAAGCATATAAACCGTTTATAGAAGTTGGAGCTGTCTGACTGCCTGTTGCAGAGGCAGTGGGATTTGAAGTGGCCAATGTTGTTCCTGCTTCATTTTTAAGTGTAGCAACTATATCAAGGTTAGGAAAAGCCGGAGACGGATTAATGGTTAATGCAACAGTTCCACCTGATGTAGTAAATGAATAGATGTCCACATCCGTTCTTTGAGTAATAATCCCATAGTTTTGGTTTTCAGACACCACACCATTTTGGGATAATATCAATGCTTTAGCGGTAGCATTTGTATTTCCAGCTTCATCCGTTCTGAAACCAAATCCATTTCCTGTTCCTGAGATGATTGAAATATCATCCTGAGTCTGATTGGCATTTGCATATTCACCACGACTCCACTGAACTAAACCTTTAGAATAACCCACGCCCATGATTGGTGCCCAAATTCCATGACCGGAATAATAATCTTCTTTTGGAGATGTTCTGCCATCATGAGACAGACCTAATGTATGTCCTATTTCATGAGAACCAGCTTCACCTGCCCCTTTAGTACCGCTATTAAATACCCAACAAGGCGTATCGTCAGTCCATCTGAAAGAATTGACATAAGCAACCCCCCCAGCGCCAGGAGATGCAGTGTTAGTAGGAGTAAATATACATCTGATCCTCCTACCTCTGGGAGCAGCGTTAAACACAGCTTCATTGGTTGTAATGTTTATATTAAAAGCTCTGAAGTCTTCGCTGATCATCTTCCAGATATTGGTAACTTCAGTTTCAGAAAAATTCCCAGGTAAGGCATTAATGGTATTTCCCCCATTCCATCTTGTACCTGTTACAACTTGTCCATCAAAGTCCAGGTAAGCAACGGCAGTCGCACCAGCCAAACTTTGCAGGTTATATACTGCCGAGCCTGAGGGCGGTGCCTGAACAGGTAAAGCTCGCTTTTCGGCATTCGAAGATTTGTTAAAATCAATACAGATTACTTTATTAATATCTTCTTCCTCTACAAATACTTCATCTTTCTGAGAGAAATACCTGAATGCTTTTTTATCGGAAGGAATTACTACATAACCACTCAATTTCCCATCAGCAATAGAAAAAGTAACTGATGATGCCTCTTTATCCTGAACTTCCCCATAAATAAATTCTTCACCATCAATTGTTTTTTTGAGATTAATCAAAGCAGAAACTGAATCTTTGGTAACAGGAATAATACTTTTTTTGATTTTGCGGGTTTTTATCTGAGATTCCGAAAGGCGAACTGTATTATAAAACTCATCCACACTCCCAATCTTAACAGGAGGTGCAGTAGGATCCTGCGCTTGAATACTTCTGCAAAAGAAAACAGAACAAAAAACAAACAGAAGTATTTTTTCATTGACACCACTATAAAAACTCCTAACAATTTGTCTACCAGACATGACTTGTTTATGTTTCATCATAATTTTTAGGTTAGCTTAAAACTGGTTTATAGAAATTTAAACTTGGATTCATTATACCTTTCCTTCTCCTTTTGAAAAATGAAGGGGGATATTTATAATGTCTATTTCAAAGCATTCATTTCATTTGAATACCTGAATTTAATCCGATAAATACATTAGAAACTATAACTGAATCAGAGTTTATAAATTTAAACTCATTACTTCATAAAACCTGGTACAAGTAAAAATTCCTCTTGCACCTGAAGCATACTCCATAGATGTTTAAAATTACTGCAGACAGGATCTGACTAAGGTTAATTTATGATCTGAAATGCGGTAATTTTTATTGTTGTAAATTTAATAGATGCTATCGCAATTCATTTGCTTTCAATTAAATAGAAAAAGATTTACCAAAATCCTTTTCGAAACGAGCAACCTATTATTCAATAATTTTAAAGAAGATAAAATAAACAATTTACCACAACTAATACAAAAAAAAAATCAAATAGTTATAAACATATTCATCTGTCTTTAAACAATTTATCTTATCTCAAAGCTTTACAATTGATAATGATGAAATATTGAGAACAAAATTATTCAACCCTTAAATAAATTTTGCTCTTGTGGAAAGAGAGACGCCTTGCATGACGTCTCTACATATACCATTCAATTTCTAAATCTTACTAATTCTCTATTCCGGAAATCATTAGAACAAATGCAAACTCCTGTGCTATTTCTTCATACACCTTAAACCTTCCGGTAGTTCCTCCATGTCCTGTTTCCATATTCGTTCTAAGGCAAAGCACATTATTATCAGTCTTTAAATCTCTAAGTTTTGCAGTCCATTTAGCCGGTTCCCAATATTGTACCTGTGAATCATGGAGACCCGTAGTGATAAGTATATTGGGATATTCTTTAGACTGGATATTATCATAAGGTGAATAAGATAACATATATTTGTACGATTCCTCATTCTTGGGATTACCCCATTCATCAAATTCTCCGGTCGTAAGAGGAATAGATTCATCCAGCATTGTGCTGACCACATCTACAAAAGGTACCTGAGCAATTATTCCCTTAAACAGATCCGGTCTTAGATTGATTATAGCACCCATCAATAAACCTCCCGCGCTGCCACCTTGTGCAAACAGTTTATCTGAACTGGTGTATCCTTCCTTTATAAGATGTTCTGCACAATTGATGAAATCAGTAAATGTATTTATCTTCTTAAACATTTTACCATCTTCATACCAATGCCTTCCCATCTCCTGTCCGCCTCTGATATGAGCAATAGCGAATATAAAACCGCGATCAAGAAGGCTTAACCTTTTTGATGAAAACTCAGGATCAATACTTATTCCATATGAACCATAGCCATACAACAATGCCGGGTTATTCCCATTCAATGTCAGCCCCTTCTTATATACAACTGACATCGGAATTTTTGTCCCATCATTGGCCACAGCCCAAATTCTCTCTGTTTTATATTCTGAAGGATTATAACCACCTACTACAGTTTCCCGCTTTCTGAGAATCTGTTCCCCTGTCCGCATATTGAAATCATAGACAGTATTGGGAGTTGTTAACGAAGTATATCTAAACCTTAGCCATTCTGTATTTATTTCATAATTATCTTTCGTAAACACAGTATAGGCAGTTTCCTCAAAAGGAAGATATTTTTGCTTACCCGTCCCATGTTCTATGATACTTATATTCGTGCTTGCATTATATCTTTCGCTTAGTACGAAAAAATCTTCAAACACATCAATATCTTCAAGCAATACATCTTTTCTGTGAGGAATTATCTCTTTCCATAACTCTTTTGACGTCTTTCTATCAGTGGTCTCCATAAGCCTGAAGTTAGGTGCATTCAGGTTTGTGAGGATATAGAATTTATCATGAAAATGCTCTACCTGATACTCCAGCTCACTTTCTTTAGCAGTAAATTCAGTAAATTCACCAAGAGGATTGTCTGCATCCAAAATCTTGTAATAAGATGCAAGAGTGCTTGTGGATCCAATAATCAGGAACTTTTTAGACTTGGATTTTTCTATAGCAGTGTAAAACGTCTCATCTTTTTCATGATAAATCAACTTATCTGCTTCAGGACTATCGCCTATGATATGACGATATATACGATCTGGCCTTAATGTTTCTTCATCTTTCTTAGAATAAAAAATTGTTTTATTATCATTCGCCCAGGCAACATACCCTTCGGTATTCGGAATCGGATGTCCGACATATTCACCGGTAACCAGATCCATAAAATAAATAGTATAAATTCTTCTGCTTATAGTATCAAGCCCATATGCCAGTTTGGTATTGTCTTCACTCACAGACAGGCCGACTACATTATAATATTCATGACCCTTTGCCATAACATTAACATCCAGTAGTATTTCTTCCTGAGCTTCAAGTGATCCCTTCTTTCTGCAATAAACAGGATACTCTGATCCCTCACTATATCTGACATAATACCAATAACCATTTTTGAGAAAAGGGACACTTTCATCCTCCTGTTTGATCCTTCCTGTCATCTCGGCATAAAGCTTTCTTTGCAATTTCTCAGTAGGCTTCATGACATTCTGGAAATAATCATTTTCAGCATTGAGATAATCAAATACTTTTTTCGTTTGCTCATCTTGTACTTCAGAGTCTTTTTGCTCATCACTTAATCGCATCCAGAAATAAGGATCATTTCTTATACCTGCATCTGAAACAACCTGATAATCTATCTTCTCTGCAATTGGAGGTGTATTACTATTCAACTGATTCATTAGATTTAAAATCTCATTTAATTTAACTTTATAAATATCACCATTTAAGAATTTAATTCATAATAATTTTCATTGCCATTAACCAAAACATTTAACAACTGCCAAAACTAACTCTCAACTATTCATCTATTAACTTTAATCTATAAAGAAATCGGGAGAAAATTCTATTAACTCAAACAAACATTTTCAGCATGCAGAGGTACTTAATCAAACCTCGATACCATGAGCATTCACTCTAAAACTATAGTATTTGTTACCGGTGCATTTGTTACCAATGCCTGTTGGGAAGACTGGATCCCATATTTTGAAAGCAAAGGTTATAAGGCAATAGCCCCTCCATGGCCTTTTAAAGATGGTACTGCAAAAGAATTGAGAGACCGGCAACCGAATGATATTGATCTTGCAGAACTCACCTTAAGTGAAGTTGTTGATCATTATTCAGAAATTATCAAACAACTTCCGGAGAAACCAATTGTAATTGGCCATTCTTTAGGAGGTCTTATGACTCAGATTATTGTTAACAGAGACATTGCTGCAGCAGGCATTGCGATACATCCTGTTCCTCCATTGGGTGTTTTTCCTTATGAATTTTCATTTTTAAAAGCTGCATGGAAATCATTAGGAATATTTACCTCATTAAAAAAAACTTATCTAATGTCCTTTCCGGATTGGCAATATGCATTTGTAAATGAGATGCCACTTAAAGAACAAAAGGCTGCATATGAAAGGTATACTATCCCGGAATCCAAAATCGTAGCACGAGGAGGACTAACCAACGCTGCAAAGGTAGACTTTGATAAACCTCATGTGCCATTACTCATCACATCAGGAGACCTGGACACTATTACTCCTGCTCATCTCAACAAAAGGAATTTTGACAAGTACAAAAAAAATGGTTCAGTGATAGAGTATAAAGAATTTCAGGGTAGGAATCATTTTGTATTAGGTCAATCTACCTGGAAAGAAGATGCTGACTATATACTGAACTGGCTTAAGAAAGTATAGAGGATTTGTAGCTTATGCTACAAGTCCTTTATGTAAATCTCCCTACTATTAGATATTCTTCTTTAATTTTTAAAGTTTTCTTACATAGTTATAAGAACTTACACCAAAGTAAAACAAAGTATAAAACACTCATATACAAACCCACAATATTTTCTCCCCCTTCTATTAATCGTAAATATGCCTGGAGGGAAACATTGAGTTTACCACACTTTTTATTTTACTACAGACACAACAAAACTATAACAGATTGACATCGTACATGGAAAAATATTAAATGAATTATTTAGTAGTACTTCATAATATTCGTATAAATGTCCTCTGATAACAGTTTTAAATCAAAATACAATAAGCTTTTAATTTCAACCATTTCAGCTACTATTTTTTTAGCTTGCATATTAGTATATACTATTATATCGATCAAAAAAAGTAAAGAGAATGCTTCAGATTTATCAAAGGCTTTATTTAATCTTTCTCAATACGAGTCATCATTCAGGAATTATGTTCTAAATGTTCAGTACGACACAATATCTGCGATAACAGGAGAAAACATGGATATCTCTTCCTTAATGAATTATGCCAGGTTGTTTCAGAAAGATTTGTCCTTACTGGAAGAAAACTTAAAAGGTAAAGACCGTGACACATTGCTTAAGATTAAAGCTAATTATGATACCCTCAATTCAGTATTCTTAAAAGTTTCCCAATTGTTTAATGAACGTGGTTTTAAAAATCATGGTATTGAAGGTAAAATGCACCAGGCGGCACATATTCTTGAAAAAAGCCCTGATACAGATAAGGGGCTTGTACTTACCCTTAGAAAACACGAAAAAGACTTTTTTATAAAAAAGGAAAAAAGCTATATAGGAGCATTTGATCAAACAGTCTCCGATCTCGAAAATCAGATTACATCTCTTCCTGATTCTGATACTAAAAACTATCTGAATGAAGCTTTAAGGTCCTACCAAACCACCTTCCATGAAATTGTGGAAATAGAATCTGTCTTAGGGTTAGAAAAAAACCAGGGATTGATTGGATTTTTGTATTTCACCACTAACCAATCTATCAATAAACTTGATATTTTAAGAACCTTATTTGAAAACAAAAGCAATAATCTCCTATCAACAACACTATTAGCAATCCTTTTTCTCTCATTAGGTCTGATTGCGTTAATTTATTGGGTTCTCAACAAATTCATAAAACCAGCCTTCGATCCAATTCATGAAATACAGATCAGAGCAACAGAAATCAGTGAAGGAAACCTGTCTGTGAAATTTGATGAATTCAGCAATAACAATATGCTTAAAGATCTGATAACTGGTCTTGAGAAGATTGTATTTCGGTTCAAAACTACCATGAACCAGGTTGAAGCTATTAGTTCCCGTAAAATATTAACAGAACTACCATTAACATCAGATAAGGACGAGGTTGGCAAAACTGTGAATCTTATCATCAGGCAACTTAAGAATATTGATGATGATGAGCAACAAAGAGCCTGGCATAATGAAGGCCTGGCTATGTTTGCCAATTTGCTTAGAATTTATATCAATGATGCAGATACTCTTTATGACAACTTCCTTAGGGAAATGGTTAAATATATAGATGCCAATCAAGGTGGTCTTTTTATTCTGGAAGATGAAGATGATGAAGAAAGCTATATGCTGATGAAAGCATGCTATGCATATGACAGAAAAAAATTCATCAACAAGAAAATCAATGAAGGTGAAGGACTTGCCGGTGTATGTTGGCAGGAAGGTGAAACTATCTTCATGACAGAAATTCCTAATGATTACATGTATATAACCTCAGGAGTAGGCGGGGCATCTCCATCCAGCTTAGTGATTGTACCTGTTAAATTCAATGATAAAATATTCGGTGTAATAGAATTAGCTTCATTCAAGATAATTCCTAATCATCAAATCAAATTTATTGAGGCTATTGCTGAGAGTTTCGGATCTACTGTGCATAATATGAAGACAGGCACCAAAACCCGTTCATTGTTAGAACAGTCTCAGATTATGACTGAAGAACTGCGAGCTCAGGAAGAGGAAATGCGCCAGAATATGGAAGAACTTCAGGCGACACAGGAAGAAATGGAAAGAAATGTGAGTTCCCTGAAATCCATGACAAAAGAACTTGAAGTAAGAGAAAGGATTTTCGGATTAACGACTATTCTTTCTGAGGCAGATAAGTATGGAACCATACTTGATATTAACTCTAAATTCGTTGAAGTATCCGGCTATTCAAGGGAAGAATTGATCGGAAAGCCCCATAATATTCTTAGAGATCCTGAAATGCCAAAAGAACTGTTTAAACTCTTCTGGGATACAATTAAGTCAGGAAATATATTCAAAGGAATCATAAAAAACCGAGGCAAAGGTGGGATTGTTTATTGGGTGAATGCTACTATCGTTCCTATAAAAGATGAAGATGGGAATATTGTAAAATACATTGGAGCCCGTTATCATATTGAAGATGAAAAGTTTGCAGAGTATATGTATAACAAACAAGCAAGTGTACTGGGACATCCGTTATTAAAAACCAATTCTTAATTGAATTGTTGAATTAAATTAAGCTCCGGAGATATTACAATTCGTTATAGCTTCGGAGCATTTATTTTTTTAATAAATATTACATAACATAAATCTTTAGCAGTCTCATTATATCTCTCCTGCCTTTTATCGAAATTTGTTCTTGTTTAATAAGTTCTAATTGGGCCTGTGCTAAAGTGTTTGTATAT
Source organism: Sporocytophaga myxococcoides (assembly GCF_000775915.1). Taxonomy (NCBI): domain Bacteria; kingdom Pseudomonadati; phylum Bacteroidota; class Cytophagia; order Cytophagales; family Cytophagaceae; genus Sporocytophaga; species Sporocytophaga myxococcoides. The sequence continues at coordinate 147,965 of NZ_BBLT01000005.1, read as the reverse complement.
TTAATAGCCAGGAAATGAAAAACAGGATAATCTTTACATTAATTATAATTTACTTTAGCAGTATTACCTTTACTATTGCAAAATCTTCTTCTTTAAAATTAAATTATATCACTGACGATTCTCTTAAGTATACTTTTTCAACTGTTTCAAGCCTTTTTTTACAATCTCCTGAGAAATTTAAAATTGCGGACGATGCAGTAAATATCAGACTTAAAGCAAATAAAATATGGATCATCTTTCCAGCTAAGGGCTTGCCTGAAAATGGAATTTTACTTGTAAAAAATTCTTTTTTAGATCACATCACAGCACATTTCATTAAAGATAATAAACTTATAGAACTCAAAGAATCCGGAGACCTTGCCCCATTCAATTACAGAGATTTACCCATAAACTTTCCCAACTTTTTTATTCCCAAAAACACAGAACTTATTTGCCTTGAAATTCAAATCAAAGGCCCAATGAAAGTCCCTGTTGAGATCTTCTCTGAAAAAGAATTCATAACCGATGTTCAGCAAAATATATCTCTTCACTTTCTTTACCTTGGCCTAATCATTCTTACAATAACCCTCACGCTTACATCCTATTTTTGGCTTAAAGAGAGTTTATTCCTTTACTACGCACTTTCCATCGGTGCAACAGGGTTTCTCACTTTACTTAATTTCGGCTATGCCTTTCAGTATTTCTGGCCCGAGACTCCAATAGTGAATCAATATTGTTTTATTTTCTACTTGCTTACTACTTTCCATTTAGTATTTATAGAAAAGTTGTTACTGTTAAAAAAATATTCTAAATGGCTGTATTTTACATTTAGAGTATTTTATGTAGTCAACATAGTTTCATTTACCCTTAATACGTTTTACTATACCACACTAGTAAATGAAATTGTTTTTTCGGTATTCTGCATAGGTGCTTTATTGCCGCTCTTTGCAGGAGTTTATTTATTTAAAAAATTAAAGAGAATTGAAAAACACACAATTAGCTTTTTTTTAACGGGCAGTATATCTTTCTTCCTTGGAATTCTTATTCACGTCATTACTCTAAATGGAGCCATCCCCTTGAATGTTTTCACAGACAATTCCATTCAAATCGGATCTGCCATTGAAATTATCTTTTTTAACCTGGCTATATTGAGCAGACTTAAATTATTTAAACTGGAGAAAGACAGCATTATCATAGAACAAAAACACTTCCTTGAAACTGAAGTAATGTCCAGAACGCTTGAACTGAGAGAAAAAAACATTCTGATAGAGCTTAAAAACAAGGAACTGAAAGAACAACAAGAACAGCTTGAAAAAATAGTAGAAAAAAGAACCAGTCAGCTTATAAAACTTAATAAGGACCTTAACGACCGCAACTTCAGACTGGAGCAATTTGCTAATATCACAGCGCACAACCTTCGTGGTCCTATTGCTACATTACTGGGACTATGTGAATTGTTTAATGAAGGTACTCCATCAGACCCTCTGAACGCAAAAGTGATTCATAACGTCAAAGAGTCGTCCCTAAAGGTTGATGGTATTCTCAAGGACTTAGCGTCATTGCTGGATCATCATAGAAACACAGATGCTATGATGGAAAAGGTAAAATTTGAAAAAGTATGTCTTGAGGTAATTGATCTTCTTGAAAATGAAATCACAGCAAGCGGCGCTGTAGTCAACTATGACTTTTCTGAAACAGCTTTCACTCCTGCAATTCCATCTTATCTTAAGAATATATTCTTTAATCTTATTCTTAACAGCATTAAATATTGTAAGAAATATTTAATGCCTACTGTCAATATTAAATCCTATACCGAGGGGGATTACCATTTTATTGAGTTCAGGGACAATGGAATAGGCCTGGATCTTACACTATACAGAGAAAAGATTTTTCAGCCTTATCAACGCTTTCATCTTGAAATCCCAGGAAAAGGATTAGGCTTGTTTATCATCAAAACTCAGATTGAAAGTATGGGAGGAAAAATATCTATCGAAAGCGAAATAGGAATAGGAACAGCTTTTACTGTCGCCCTGCCCGCCTCAATATCAGCAGAATATAAAGAGGAGTTGTCTCTAAAAGAGAACAATTAAAGACAAACTCCTGTAAAATTTTATTTATAACTGATTTTAAAAATCGTTCCCTTCACATCATCAGATATGTAAAGTGAACCATCCGGTCCCTCGGCCACACCGCAAGGTCTGTGCTTTGCATCTCCGGGAGAGTTGACCTCTTCTGTACCAGCAAAATTATCTGCAAATATCTCCCATGTCCCAACAGGTTTGCCATCTTTAAATGGAGCAAAAGCTACAAAATAACCTTTTTGTTTTAGAGGCGCTCTGTTCCATGAACCATGAAACGCTATAAATGCTCCGTTTTTATATTTGGCAGGAAACTGATCTCCAGTATAAAATAATAGTCCATTAGGAGCTAAATGTGCCGGAAATACTATAGAAGGATCAATTGCATCTTCTCCACTTGTTTTCTTTCCATCTCCGCCATATTCTGGTGCAAGTATTTTTTTATCCTGAAACTGATCATAGTAAATATATGGCCAACCTGCATTGTCGCCTTTATTTATGGCATACAATACTTCTGCTGGCAATTCGGCACTTTGCTTTTCAGTATATAAATTAGGGTATAATTGAAACAACTGATCTCTTCCATGTTGCATAACAAACAATTGATTGTTCTCTTTATTCCAGTCAAGACCTACAACATTTCTTAAACCTGTGGCATAACGAACACCTTCAGCATAACTCTGATCAGCTTTATCTGTTTTGAATTGCCAGATACCACCCGCAGAATCCAGTATAGGACAAGGAGTCATCCCCTTAGAACCATTGACTCTATCCTTCTCCTGACAAGCATTTGAGGGAGCTCCTATGTTAACATAAATATTGCCATTGTTATCAAGTGTTATGGATTTGGACTCATGCTGCCTTCTGGCCACCAGACCTTTTACAATTTTCTCAGGACTTTTCTGGTTGATTACCTCTCCTTTATCATTAAGTTTATACCTAAATACTTCACTATTGGAAGAAGCGTACAGATAATTATCTTTAATTGCAATACCTGTACCTTTATAATCACCAAAGCCTGATATTTTCTCAGCTTTTCCATCTTTGTTTTTATCTTCAAGATATAACACAGCCCCTTTGTCAGAAGGCCTGTCCAGTTTTACGTAAACATTTCCATGTCTGGTCACGGCAATGTGGCGTGACTTTCCAAGATTGTCCGCGACAATTGTTCCTTTAAACCCCTGAGGTAACTTTAAACCGGTTTTACCGGGATCATTGACAAGTGTAGTAGCAACAAACCCTCTGGCAGAATCACTTCTAAATGATTGTCCATTACATTCTACCTGAAAACTCAGGGAAACTAGTAAAATCAAAATAACCTTTTGCATGGTCTTCAAAATTATATAGTGTTATTAGTTATTAATTAATTATCATGTTTATCAATATAGCCAACACACCCAATTACAAATCAGGTTGATAAAACTTTTATGTTGCCACTATTTTCTGCACCCTTCCTATTTTTCCATTTTCAAGACGAACCTTTATCCCTCTGTGATGTTTAGCCGCGCTTGTTAATATATTTTTCACTATGCCTCTGGTTAACATACCTGTCTTTTGATCCTTCTTTAAAATAATATCCACTAAAATTCCCGGTTTAATATTGGCTCTGGTCTGATTTTCCATTAAATGAAAATTTTCTTTCTAAAATAAATGATCTGAAAATGTTATAAAAATTAATTATGTTCATATACCAAATTATATTTTTCAAATTAGATTAAATATATTGTACTGCAGTTCCTATTAGGATTAAATCTTTTCAAAACCAGGCGAAAAATGAGCTCTAAGACAATCCCCGGCAACATCATTGACATTGAAGGAAGACGCATTTATAAAGGATATATAACAATATCAGACGGACGAATAGAGAAAATCAAAGAATCAGCAGAAGTAAGTGAAAATGTATATATCCTTCCAGGTTTTGTAGATTCTCATGTTCATATAGAAAGCTCTATGCTTGTACCCTCTGAATTTGCCAGACTTGCCGTTTTGCATGGTACTGTAGCTACAGTGTCTGACCCTCATGAAATTGCCAATGTCTGTGGTATGGAAGGCGTTGAATTTATGGTGAATAATGGGAAACAGGTTCCATTTAAATTTAATTTTGGCGCCCCTTCCTGCGTACCTGCAACTACCTTTGAAACTGCAGGAGATGAGATCACTGCGAAAGACATTGAAACGCTTTTAAAAAAGCCTGAAATAAAATATCTGGCAGAAATGATGAACTGGCCAGGTGTACTTTTCGATGATCCGATTGTATACGAAAAGATCAATATTGCAAAAAAACTGGGAAAAGTGATAGATGGGCATGCTCCAGGTCTTAAAGGAGAGCAGGCGAAGCGATATATTGCAGCAGGTATTTCTACAGATCATGAATGCTTCACTGCTGAAGAAGCTTTAGACAAGCTGAAATCAGGAATGAAAATACTTATAAGAGAAGGAAGCGCTGCCAAAAACTTTGAAGCTCTTATCGATCTTTTAAATGATTACGAAGATTCTATTATGTTTTGTTCTGATGATAAGCATCCGGACAATCTTGTTGTAAGGCATATCAATGAGCTGGTGAAAAGAGCTCTAGACAAAGGAATTGATCTATATAAAATCTTGAAAGCAGCCTGCATCAACCCGGTAAAACATTATGGACTGGAAGTTGGCCTTCTTAAATCCGGAGATCCTGCAGATTTTATTATTATTGATAATCTTAAAGACTTTAATATTCTCAAAACATATATAAATGGTGAGCTTGTTGCCGAAAATAAAAAGAGCTATATAAAATCAATATCTGTATCCCCTATTAACAGATTTAATACGCCTTTGAAGAAGGTTTCAGATTTTAAGATAGCATCTTCAACAGGAAAAACCAGAGTGATGGAAGCTCTGGATGGACAACTGATCACCAGATCCATCGATACTGAACTACCACTCGAAAACGGTTTTGTACAAACATTGCCAGAGAAAGACATATTAAAAATCACTGTTGTTAACAGATATAAAGAAGCAATTCCTTCAAAGGCATTCATCAAAGGGTTCGGTTTAAAGCAAGGAGCACTTGCTTCATCTATCGCACATGATTCTCATAATATAGTATCTGTTGGCGTAAATGATGAAGATATTACCAAAGCTGTAAACGAAGTGATCAATAACCGGGGTGGTATATCTGCTGTATTTGAAGGAAAAATTTATTCATTACCTCTTCCGGTTGGTGGATTAATGTCTGCAGATGATGGCTATTTGGTAGCTGATAAATATACAGAGCTTGACAAAATCTCCAAAGCAATGGGAAGCACACTTTCTTCACCATACATGACATTGTCTTTTATGGCTTTGCTGGTGATACCATCTCTTAAACTCAGTGACCTTGGGCTGTTTGATGGAGATAAGTTTGAATTTGTTCAATAAGTTGTAAGTTAAAAGCCGAAAGTTAAAAGCGAATCATTTGATTAGGCCGGGAATACTTTTCTCGGTGTATCTCTATGTCTTCTCTTCATACCTCTGTGTAATAAATTAAATTATACGGAGATTACTAGGCGCGTTATTCCATTTCTTAAACCCAGCGGCCTTGGACTGTTTGATGGAAATAAGTTTGAATTTTTAAAGTAAGATGAGACATAGGTTGAATATTGCACAAACAGTTAATAGTACAAATTTCGCCAAAAAATTCCTGCCCTTAGAATATATCAGCATCATTAATCCATCATTCAAGGCACAGATATTCGTTCTATTTCGTTATGTCAGGTTATATTATTTTTCTAAGCATGCAAATGATGTCCACAACTATAACAATATTCTGCATCATTTCTATGACCTTCTTTGTTGCAATGGGCACATACTATATCATTTAATCTATTATCTTCTTTGTTTTTAGTTTTTTTACTGCCAATAGAATTATCGCCTGCCTTAGCTATTTCCACTCCCACAATTCCCGTTGGTACTGCAATTATGCCGTAACCTATAACCATCAAAATCATCGACAAAAACTGTCCTAAAGCAGTAGTAGGTACCATATCTCCATAGCCAACTGTAGTAAGCGTAACAATGGTATAAAATACACTTCTTGGAATACTCGTAAAACCGTTTTCAGGCCCTTCGATATAATACATTAGTGTTCCTATTAAAATAGCAATAATTAAAACAGTATAGAGAAAAACCATAATTTTTGCACGGCTTGCCAATAGAGCAACTTTTAATTTTGAAGATTCCTCCATAAATTCCATCAAACCGAAAACCCGGAATAGCCTTAATAATCTTAAAATTCTCAGACTACTCAAGATATGACTCCCACTAATAAAAACGGCGAGGAACATTGGCAATATGGACAACAGGTCTATAATACCATAAAAACTAAAAATGTATTTTAACGGTTTCTTGCTGACAAAAATTCTAAATGCATATTCCACAGTAAAAATGACAGTAAAAATCCATTCCAACACCATCAATTCTTTGTGAAAATTACGGTCGATATCCTCAATGGTTTCCGCCATAATAGTAAAAACACTAAGCAAAATGGCTATCAACAAACCAATATCAAAGGCTTTTCCCGCAGGAGTGTTTACCCCATAGATAATGATATATACTTCCTGTTTAAATCGATCTAACTTACTCTTAGGATTTTTAATATAGTCAGGCATAATTACAAGATTCCCTACTCCATTACTAATTTTTATTCTCTTCTTTGTGTTGTCTGCTTAAAACGAGATATCCCAAAACACCACCTATGGTAGAGGCAACAAAAATTCCGATTTTAGCTTGTACCCTAAAAGCTTCATCTATAAAAGCCAGCTGTGAAATAAACAAGGACATTGTAAATCCTATAGAAGCCAGTAGTCCCAATCCAAAAAGGTTTTGCAGATTCATGCCTTGGGGAAAAGATGCGATTCTTATTTTAACACAAAGCCAGGTAAATCCTACTACTCCAACTACTTTACCTATCAATAATCCTAATGCTACCCCAAGAGCGATATTGTTACTAAGTATCTGTTTTATGTCAATGTCCAAAAATGGAACGCCAGCATTGGCTAATGCAAAAATTGGTATGATCAGAAATGTAACAAATGGATGCATAACGTGTTCCAGCCTTTGTAGTGGAGGTATTGCATGTTCTGTATCTATTGATACCTGTTCTAAAATATGTAATTGTTTATTGGTCAAAGTTGGGCTATCGTTAGAGTCTGCTTCTGCGAATTGGTTAAGGTGATTTTTTATCCTCGCAATAAAAACATCTTCTTTGATTTTCACATCAGCTGGAATTGTAAAAGCCGCTAAAACTGACGCAATAGTTGCATGCACACCTGACAATAAAAATGCTGTCCAGACACCACCTATTCCTAATAAAGCATAAAAAAGAACACTTCTCACGCCCATTTTATTACCCATATACATTGCTAAAAGGAATATTAACCCTATCGCCAAATTCATAATTGAAATATCAGACGTATAAAATAATGCAATAACCAAAACAGCACCCAGATCATCCACTATAGCCAAGGCTGTCAAGAAAATTTTCAGTGATAAAGGAATACGATTGCCTAAAAGATACAATACTCCCAGAGCAAAAGCTATATCTGTAGCCATTGGAATACCCCAACCGCTTTGTACTTCTTTCTTTGGATTGAGAATAATATAAATCATAGCTGGTATAAGCATGCCACCAATAGCCGCAACAATTGGAAGCATCGCTTTTCGGGGATTGGATAATTCCCCTGCTACAATTTCTCTTTTAAGTTCTAACCCTATAACAAAAAAGAAAATCGACATTAGTCCATCATTTATCCAATGATGGATGCTGTACTGCAGGTAAGTCTTTCCGTCAAATAGAAAACCTATGTTATGTTCAAAGAAGTGATGGTAATCATTGTACCACGGAGAGTTGGCTAAAAGCAAAGCTATAATTACACTTATACCCAAAACCAGTCCGCCCGATTTCTCCTGTTGTATAAATTTCTGAATAGGTCTTACTACTTTTTCAATCGGAGCTTTTTTCAAATCTGTCAAAATTCTCTGTTATTTAATTTATAATCTTAATCTGTATAAGTGATCAATTTTTCTAAACCAAAATTACCAATTTATTCCTTAATCCCTTTACAAATCAATGCTTGCAGTTTAGGACAAAAGCTAAAGAGCTAAAGGTCAATAGCTAATTTATCAATATTAAGAGGTTACTTCTTTCAATACCGCCATCCAGACAAAGTTTTAGACCTGTTTTAAACCAGTATTATTCTTTCAGATGTCCACAATCCATTATTCTGTACCATGTGTACAGCTATTAAAATTTGATTTTTTCTGATACTCTAGAGGTTAAAAGTAACCAGACGCAAGCGATTTGTTACCACTTTAAGAAAGTGTATCAAATTGAAAACGGATTAATTTGTGGAAATACAAAACTTATGAAAAAATAAAAAAACTATGAAAATTGAATTCGAGAGTAGTTTAAAAAGGTATAATTAATAATTTCTTAAGTGAACCAACGCATCTTTTTTAGAACAACAAGGAACACTAAGTTTTCAGTCTTCAAAAAAAAAGGCCCTCCGAAAATCGGAGAGCCCTTTTTGGGAATTATTTAAACTTTATGAAAATCCTTTATATCAAAAGATTACAAACCGTAAGGATGCTTGTAAGATCTCGAACTTTTAATCTGAGGCATATAAGTCGCAACAGTTGCTTTATTGGAAGTTTTTCCTGAGTTAAAACTTTGCTTATAATTCTCTTTTACTGTTATCTCACTTGTCTCAATTGAAACAGGATTTCCAAGCTTATTCTCCTTCGCATACTTTGCTTTATTAGCTTGTTTATAATTGTTGATAGAATAAGTAGGATCACTATTTACTCCATTTTGTGCAAAAGATACCTGAGCTGCAAGTACCATTAAGCCAGCAATTATCATGTGTTTCATAACAGTTATTTATTTTTATTTCTGCTAATAAAACAATTTACACCGAACTTATAAATCACAAAAAACACTAACCCATATACAGTATTTACAACAGTATAGATATCAGTATTTACCCCTATTTAACATATAAAATACTCATTATCTAAGATTTATAACGCAATAACTACTTAATACTTTTTTTCAAAGTATTATTTTTCTTATTAGGTAGATTGCCGATCATATTGCAAATGATTTTTCTGCGAAGGACTTATAATGACATTTCGCATAAGCTAGGTAGAATAACCTTAATAGCTGACAAAAATACCATGAAGGAAAAAATTTTAATAACCTTTTTGATTGTTTTATTCAGTCACCCAAAAAGCCTTCCGGTTTTTGGGAAGGCTTTATCAGAAATTTATTAGAACTTTATAAAACCTTTAATCAGAAGATTTCAAACCATATGGATGGATGATTGTATGATTTCGAACTTTAAATCTGAGGCATTCAAGTAGCTACTGATTCTTTATTTGAAGCTTTACCTGAATTTAAGCTTTGCTTTAGTTTTCTTTTACAGCTACCCGACTTGTCTCAATTGAAACAGGATCACCAAGCTTATTCTCCTTCGCATACCTTGCTTGATTAGCTTGTTTATAATTGTTGATGAATAAGTAGGGTCATTATTTACTCCATTTTGCGCAAAAGATATCTGAGCTGCGAGTCCATAAAGCCTGCAATTATCATTGCTTAATAATTGTTGTTCGTTTTGTTACCAAAATAAATAATACCGACTTTGCAAATAACGAAAAATACTAACAAACAAACGGTATAAACAACAGTAAATAAACAAGGATTTACCCTTAAGATATTAATCTATAAGATTAAGTTTTATCGCTTTTTTGATCAATTCTGCTGAATTGCTTACGCGTAACTTTTTCAACATATTGATACGATGTGACTCTACGGTTCTGATACTGATCCCTAATTCGTCAGCAATCTGTTTGGTGCTAAAACCTTTTGCAACGAACTGTAATACTTCTTTTTCTCTGGGTGTAACTTCAGAAGTCTCTAGAGCTTCAGGCTTTCCATAGTTTTCAGCAAGCAGATTCACAACAAAGGGGCTAAAATATTTCCCTCCATCATAAACGGTCTTGATAGCCTTTGCCAGCTCTGCATTTTCTATATTTTTAAGTAAATAGCCCTGAGCGCCTATTTTGATTGCCCTCAGTACGTATTCTCTTTCTTCATGCATGGTCAGCACAATGAATTTAAAATAGGGATTTTCCTTTTTTAGCTGTTCCATTGCATCCAGTCCTCCCTGGCCAGGCATAGTGATATCTGTGAGGATCACATCATGTTCAATGGTATGAGCCATCTTTACCAGATCTTGCCCATCCGTTGCTTCTCCTACAATTTCAAAGGCTTCATTCTTTCCAAGTAATGTCCTGAATCCTGCTCTGATCAGGGAATGATCGTCTGCCAGTATTAATTTTATCTTACTCATATTTAATCTCTGTTTATAGGGATTTCAAGTTCTGTAATTGTTCCCTCCCCCTGGATTGATTCTATATGCAACTCACCATTCAGCAATTTAGCTCTTTCATTCATACTAGTTAAGCCAAATCCTCCCTTTTTTATTACATCAGCTTTATCAAAGCCAATCCCATTGTCTTTAAGTTTCAGATATAAATAGTCATCCTGCTCCATAACATCCAAAAATACATCTGTAGCTTTCGCATGTTTTATAATATTATTCAATCCCTCCTGAACTATTCTGAAAACAGGAACACTTACTTCAAAATTCAAAGGTTTGTCTGTTTCTTTTATGTAAGTAAATTCAATATTCAATCGGGAATATTTTTTTACATTATCACATAAACCTCTCAGGCCCGCTTCCAGCCCAAAATCCACGAGAACACTAGGCATCACGTTATAGGATATCCTTCTTACTTCCCCAATTGTATTATTAACAAGATCCAGTACTTCCTGTTTTTCTTCTTGCTTTTCTTTATCCTTTGCCTCCATTGCATCCAGACGAAGTTTGACCACTGTCAGCAATTGACCTATTCCATCGTGTAGCTCCCTTACAAAACGTTTACGTTCATTTTCCTGACCTTCCAATAATGCTGATGCTTTTTCCCTTACCAGCCTTACTTCTCTTTCCTGAAGCATTTTAATTTTATCCCTCATACTCAATAGAGCAAGGCCCAGTGTGTCCTTGTCGCTTAGGGTTGTAAATGTTGCTTCAAAATTACCAGCTCCGGTCTGATGGGCAAATTCAGTAGTCCTTTTTGTACCCTCTACCAGCTGTCTGGTAGCCTCTGTAATTTGGGCTATTTCATCATTTCCTTTGCTCTTTATGGAAAATCCGGGAATAACTCCCTTGGACAAACTCATTATTATATCTTTGAGATACAAAATCGGATTTGAAATCGCATTAGAGATAAAATAGGTAACAATCAATATTACTATTATTAGTACTACTGTAATAGCTATGATATAATTTTTTAGCTGATTAATCGGTTTGACAGCTTCCTGATAATCAATTTCGGAAATGATTGCCCAGGGAAGGTCAAAGTTTAATTTTCTATAAGCACTTAATACCTTAATATTTCTGTAATCCTGTAAAATATGCCGGCCTTCTTCTTTAAAAACATTCTGAACAGCCTCTGAATTTACATGTATATTTAAAGGGAGACTATCAGGGAAAAACCTGGATACAGAGCGCATTCTTTTATCTGATGCTACCAGATACGATTCCCCCGTTGTTCCCATTCCTGTTCTTTCATATAAAATTCTTTGAAACTTTGAGAAATGTTCTTTTATAACGATAAACCCTCCCGGATGCAGAGGATCTTTTTGGGAATGCAATGGAATTATATATAGCAAAACGGGATGACCTACATGGTCATATATAGATGCATCATAGTACACAAAGTCCTTGTTCAATTCTTTTAAACTATCCGCTTTGGTACGGGTAAATTGTTTTAAAAAAGCAGTATCTGCATTTAAGGCATAAATACTGTTCAGGTGACTATCTGCGATAATAATATTATCAAAATCATAAAGACTACCAATGTTGTTTAATTCGTTTTTCTGATGATCATCGAGGTAAACTTTATGTTTTTCTATATCGGCAATTGCATCGGTTTTCTCAAGAAAATCTGTCCGACCGAATAAAAAAATCAGATTCTTTTCTGTTCGGTTAAAATAATTCTCCATTTGATTTTTTTTAAGAATATTGACCGAAGACAATTGATCAAGAGTTCTTTCTATCAGTGACTTTTTAAGAATATTATAAAACAAAAATGAGAGTATGAGGACTGAAAATAATCCTATAGCCACATGTGAAATGAATATTTTGTAAAAAATCCGCATTCTTGTTAAATTTTTTTAGTCACAACTCAAATATTAGCATTTTGAATTTAAAAAAACATTTTTTGAATCATAAAATCTTATCCGGATATTTATAAGAAGGTAAAAAGAAAAAGCCTGCCTTTCGGCAAGCTCCTACTACTATACTCAATAAACACAATCGTTATCGGATTATCCCTAATCCTCCTTTATATTCATTAAATTTTGGAAATATCATCTGAGGATCTTTTACCAGATTTCTCTTGACCATTATCTCACTCAATACGGTTCGATAATCAGTTGTTACAGCAAGATCTACACCATTGTCCAGTTGTTCATTTGCAAGTCCTGGCCATGATCCGTACATATTTCCTCCATTGACATTTCCTCCCAGCACCATCATTACGCTTCCATGCCCATGATCTGTACCTCCACTTTTATTGGCCTTAAGCCTTCTCCCGAATTCAGTCATCAGCACAATTGTCACTTTTTTATGATAAGCATGAATGTCATTGTAGAAGGCATTAAGGTTCCATGACAAAGCCTGTATCCACCTCGGAAATTTCCATTCCTGATTATCGTGCATATCCCAGCCATCGTAATCTATGGTTGCAATCTTAAGGCCAGCTTCCATTTTAATGAGCTGAGCTACAGTCTTAAAGGAACTTGACAGCTCCTCTCCTGGCCATGAGCTGTAATAATCAGCCGACTTATCAGGAGTGTAGGAATCAAAACTTAATCCTTTTGATGATTTGGCAATATGTGCAATGTTCTGAAGCGCTCCCTTACCTGATCGATGTACAAGAGAATTACCAGCTCCATACATTTCTGAGAGCATATTAATAAGATCCGGACCAAAATCCAGACTTAGATTTTTCATTTCAGTAATATTCATTTGCTCCATGCTTCCAAGCAAAGATGCAGGAGGAATTGATCCAATAGCATATGCTGGTACTATATTACCTTTGTGAAATGACTGAAGGTATCTGGTAAGCCAGCCCTGAGAAAGATTTTTATCACTGTTACTTCCAAGCTCCATCAGATCCTGGGCTTCAAAGTGACTCCTTGTTCCATTGGTAAGCCCTGCAGCGTGAATCAAAGCAAGGGATTTATTTTCATACAATTCTTTTAATGCATAAGCTTCAGGGTGTAATCTGAAATCAGCCTGAACAAGATTCTGGTTTATCTTTAAAGCATCTTCCTGCAAGGCCATCTTGCCTCCCCTTGCAGCTCTGTAATGACTGTCGTCTACGGGCGCTAGAAAATTCAACCCATCCATGCCCCCTCGGAGAAATACAATTACTATAGTTTCTCTTGAATCGTCTTCAGTCAAAAAATAATCCGAGCCTAATCCTGTTGTCATCAGGTATTCGGCGCATCCTTTTATAAGCGATCTTCTATCCATGGTTATCGAGTTTGAAATTCCGGAGTTGACAATAAAAATTGAGCAAGCATGGTTAGCTTTTGCTCCATTTGTGTTTCATTGATTGTTGGTATAGAATCAGGTGCTGCATTATCTGCAAGCAAAACAGCAATCCTGGAACGGTACTTTTCCTGGAGCCTGATTCCTGTAAGTTTTTCAGACCAGTAATCTGCAATAGCCTGATATGAAAGTCCTCCCGGAGTTTGTTCAGCAAATTTGAATTTAAATACACCCATACCCTTCCAATATAAAATTGAACTGATAGTTCTCCATCGCGTTAGCATAGCTCCGGGCCCCATCCAGTTACTATCTTTATCCGGATGCCCTGTAGGTGCGGGCCACATGAAAGGTTTGTAGCCCATTCCCATGATCTGCCATTGCAGCATCATAGTGGGGGTAAATTCTGCTTCTGTAGCTCTTGCGACTGAAACAATGAATTCATATGGTCGCTTTACCTTTTGTCCTTTATAATTCAAGAATTCAGGAGATTCAAAGATAGCCTGCAAGGTAATTTTTATCTGATCTGGGGAATTAATATTTTGCAACCATACGGCTTGAGCTTTACTCAGCAAGGATGAAGGATAATCGTCCCCCATAAATCGAAGCAAAAACTTTCTGCAGATGTTTTTTCCAGTTCCCGGATGAAAAGCAACCAGATCCAATACTTTCCTGCCATCATACATTGCTGGCATATTTGACTTTATCTCATGACCGAGTATTCTTTTCTGATAATTATCATGCCAGGCATCATAATAAAAAAACTCTCCGGTATCCGGAAATTCCTCCCGACCTCCGCCCCTCCAGATGAAACTGCCGTCAGCCACTGTCCATCCGGTGAAGGCCCTTGAAGCTTCATATACATCTTCGTCTATATATCCCACAGGCTTTCCCTCCAAAGCGCCAGGAACATCTCTCCATCTGTCGTAGAGACTGTTCAGGTAGTGTTCTGAGCCCAGTGTATGAAGCTCAAAAAGTTCTCTTGCATAGTTTTCATTTGCTGGACTAGCCTGACTGGATTTATTATTAAGATAATAAAGCATAGCCGGACTTTTAGCCACATCTTCCAGAAACTGACGAAAATTTCCAAATGCATGTTTCCTGATAACATCCCTGTCATATGTTGGCATACAGCTTCCCATAGCCATATCACCATTTACTGTTACATTAAAATGGTTGTGCCAGAATTCAACCATCATTTCCTTTAACTGCCATGGACTGTAAACTGCACGGATCCAGTTAGCACTTACGACTTCCATTCCTGGCCTTATCCATTCGTGCCAGCCTTTTTCTTTTACCTTTTCAAATTCTTTTCTGCAAAACTTAAGATCTTTATCAAGATAAGTAATGGGCCTCCATTCATCCACATTATAACCATTATAGTCATATTTAATGTCCAGTTGAGTTGAATGGATACGTTGTAAAATTTCCTGACTGTCCTCCGATGGCGCATTCAGCTGTTCCTTTATATAAGCCTGAAAACCGTTCTTTTTAACCTTAAGGATATCTTTCTTTAAGGGTCCGTAGGTTACTTTCCCCAGCAAGTTCCACGTTTGATCCTTTTGGCTTTGAAAAGTTGTGGAATTTAACTCAAGAGGTTTTGCCGTCAGCAATTTCTCAGGAAGAAGAAAAGGGAGCGCCATGAGTGATCCGGCCTGAATAAATGTCCTTCTTTTTATCATTAAGTTTTCTTTTTTTATGGATTATCAGAAATTAGAAAAAGACAAATTCCAATAAGAATTTTATAATTTCCTTAACGCTAAAAGTAGGCTTTCGTCCCTGAAAATGGTTTGCTAAAAAATTAAAAGGCTTTGCAAAAAGCTAAAAAAGGCTAAATAAGAAGGATAATCAACTAATTGTAGATTTTTGATCCTGTTTTCTGAAATCGTTTGGTGAGCATTTTTCGGATTCCTTAAAAACCCTGTTGAAATGAGAGACATTTCCATATCCGACTTTATAGGCAATTTCTGAAATCTGAAGGTCAGAGGTTTTCAGCAGCCGCTTTGCTTCAGTAATTCTAAGACTATTGAGAAACTGCTTGAAATTCATCTCAGTTTTCTTTTTTATCATGGAAGAAACCTTTTGTTCATAGATTCCTGTAGCGTCCACAACATCCAAAATTGATAGCTCAGATTTAGAATAATTAGATGTAATATATTGAAAAACAGCTTCCTCCTCTTTTTCAAAATGATTCAAAACCTCCGTTTTCTTATAAGTGAATTGTAGCGGAACAACTGACTTTTCTTTTTTTCTAATAATAAAGAAGAGAAAAATGTAATAAACCAGACAACCGACTGCAGCATATACAATAAAAGGGATGAGACTTTTATAAAAAATCAACGCCTCTATTTCTATCTGATCTTCCTTATCCAAAGGAATAGATACACAATTGGAAATATTTATATAATGCACTTTAGAATAATCTGATTTACCGATTTCATTCTCGGTTTTTTGATTGATAGTAAACCACCATTCAGGAGTTTCTAAATCAGCTAAATCTGTAGTTATTTCATTGAAGTCTTTATCAGAATTGATTATAACCTGATTGTTTTTGTATGAATTGAAATCTACATTCCTCGAATAGTTTTGAATACTTGTACCTATGGCAAGTTTAAGCCTTTTCCCCTCTTTTGCCTTTAACTTCAGTTTTATTTCATCAAAACCTGAAAGATCAATAAAACTCGGATTTATCGGATAAAAAGTTATTCCGGAAAAAGGATATTCCACACCTTTTTTCAAAGTGTAGCTGAAAACAATTTTGTCTGCTTTTTTTATCTCCTCTGAGACAGAGTTCCCTCCACTATTCCTGTCATCATATATTCCATAATACAATTCTTTGTCTTGGGGATTTTCTAAGCAATATTGAATCAGATTTAAAGGGGATTTATAGTAAAAAGGAAAGGTCATTAAAATAATTGCAAGGGGAAGAAGTACTAATAAAAACTTTAAGTTCTTATTGAAAAATGTCAGAATAAGTTGGAACCAGGCAGATTTCATCAAATTTCGGTCAGTGCGATATTAATAATACCAAAGGATAAAATTACAAAACATTATCATCCTTTGGTATTATATCTGAAAACTTTAACGATGAGCTATCTGAGAATATATACCGCCTGAGATATATTACCCTGGGAGTTCAATCAATTGGCTACAAACTTCAATCCAGCAACGGATAAAATCAGTGTGGCTATGAAAAACAACCTCCAGAAATCCGTTGGTTCCTTGAAAAATATCATTCCTACGATTACAGTGCCTGCTGCACCTATTCCAGTCCATACAGCATAAGCAGTTCCCATCGGAATACCCTGTGAAGCTTTATTCAAAAGAAAAAAACTCAGCCCAATACAAATGAAAAAACCAGCTGCCCAAACAAGATTAGTAAAGTTTTTTGATAACACGAGACAGGTTGTGAACCCAACTTCAAACAAACCCGCAATAATTAAAATGATCCAATACATGATTTTACAATTTTTAAAAATTTAGCCTATTCCACAAGAAACTTATAATGACAGGCTAAAATTCCTTTCTGCAAAGATCAAAAGACATTGGATCATATTTTTTAGCTTATGTTAAAAAACATTACTCATCAGTATTTTCAACCATAAAGAATTACAGCTGGACCTCTGGTACAAACATTGTTTTCACATTTGCTTTTAAATCACTTAGAATAGAATATAACCCAAAGTAGGTTCTGTTAATATAAAGTGAATGCCTTGATCCTCTTGCTACTTTTGAATTACGGACTTCTTTCAGATTTGAAACATAATCTGTATAAGCATATATTTCCTTAAAATATGTTTCATCACCAAAATCAAACTGCTCCTGAGTGAATGGTAAAGTAAGCAAGTCTACCATCTTGTGGAACAGACCAGAAAAAAACTGCATATCTTCCTCAGTATCATTTGGATGAATCAATTCCAGATTAGTATAAATCTGTTTCCATTTCGATTCATCCTTATAAATGTCCCTGTTGGTCAGTCTGAAATAGTTTTCATAAAAAAACTCTGGAATTTCCTTTACACAACCAAAGTCAAATATGCCTACAGTCCCATCATCACGCATGAGAAAATTACCAGGATGTGGATCTGCATGCACTTTCCTGAGGTGATGGACCTGAAAATGATAAAAGTCCCAAAGGGCTTGTCCGATTTTATTTCGGATTTCCTGAGAAGGATTGGTATCAATAAACTCTTTCAAATGCTTGCCTTCAAGCCAGTCCATGGTAATGATTCTTTCTGAAGACAGCTCAGGATAATATTTCGGGAAAACAAGATTCTCTATATGACTACAGGATTCTGATAATTCAATAGAACGACGTACCTCTAATTTGTAATCCGTTTCTTCAAGAAGCTTGGATTCTATTTCTTCAAAATATTTATCCATTTCCACCTCTTTCATTCCGACCAGTCTTATTGCAAATGGTTTAACAATCTTAAGATCCGAACTCACACTACCAGCCACTCCGGGATACTGAATTTTTACCGCAAGTTTCTTTCCGTCTTTTACAGCTTTATGTACCTGACCGATCGACGCAGCATTGCAGGCATGCATATCAAAGTGGTCATACAATTGCTGCGGGCTTTTACCAAGGGTTTTATTAAATGTATTTACAACCAGCGGACCAGATAATGGAGGAGCGCTGTATTGAGAAAGGGAAAACCTGTCTACATAAGCAGTTGGCAGCATTCCTCTATCCATACTCAACATTTGAGCGACTTTAAGGGCGCTGCCTTTGAGGTTGCTTAATGTATTGTAAATGTCTTTTGCATTGTCTTCATGCAAATCCTCCTTTGTTAAAGAAGGATCCAGCAGTTTTTTGGTATAATGCTTTACATAATTACCACCAACCTTGATACCCGCACTGACAAATCGTGTAGCTCTCTCAACCTTTCCTGTGGGAATGTTTTCCTGCTCTTTCATCATCTTACTTTTTGGTCAGTAAAAATTTCCCGAAGTCGATAAGGCTGTCCATTGTATGTTCTCCAATAAGCCTAAAACTCAAATCTACAGCTTTTTCAATAGCAGCATCAGTCTTTTCAAAATTGTTGCTGGTATCTTCAACCCAGTAATTCAGTACAAATAAAGCCTGAAGCCAGAAGCCGTGCTTATATTTATCGGAAATATACTTGCGTTCTTTTACCTCCCTTGTTTCCACTCCTTGTTTAATCAGTGTATCGACGTATTTATAAAAGGCATTTTTGAAATCGTCAAGAACATTATTGCTAGCAATTTCATAGAGCTTCAGATTGTCTTTTTTCAGGAGCACATAACTTCTGTTTTCTCTCATTTTCTGAATCCACACGAAATAGAAGGCCAGCAGTTTTTCGCGGGCAGAATAGTTTTGATAAATAGGATCCTGCTCTAATTGAGTGAGAGAAGACTCAAATACCTGGAGCCAGAAATCACGCTCGATTGCCTCAAGGGAATTATAATACCCATAAAACTCTGATTCTGATATATTTAATAACTTACAAAAAGAGTATACAGATGTTGGAATTTTACCATTTTCTAGAAGATAGACTTTATAAGTCTCCAAAATTTGTTGTTTGTCCATAAAAAATAAGTTTAGATTGTATTATATAACTGGATAACGCAGATTCCCTGCATTCTATTCAAATTAGGGAACAAGGATTTGAAATAAAAGATTTGCACTGATAAAAGATATCTTTCAGCTCCTTTAAAACTTTTCCCCCCAATTCTAAAATCCATTCACTCTCAAAACTTTTATTTAGAATTTTTCTGAATTGTATTTGTAATTAGTCTAAATATCCTTAAAATTGCACCTGTATTTAAAATTAGTCTAAATAACCATAGAATTTTTTAATAAAATCAAATGAAAACAAAACTACCACTTGCATTTTTGGCATTAAGCCTTGCAATTACTGCCTGTAAAAAGGATAAAGATGATCCTACCCCTGCAGAACCTGGGTTCCGTACTACAAAGGTTGATTACAATGCTTTAACTGCAACTACTTCATATAATTCACCTTTATTCTTTGATAACAATGGAGATAGCACGGTAGACCGTACTGAAGGAAGAGTAAGACTTAGAATGCTGAAAGCTATTGATGCTTATGGTAAATCCGCAGCAAGTGAAACTAAAGCTATTTCCGCTACAGCTTTGGCCGGAATGTTTGAGAATACCAACAACTCTTTTGTTGCTCCTTATACTGACTTAAATTCAAGCAATTTGCAACTAAAAAGTGTAACTGCAAGTTCATTTTCTCAAGCAGATCAGGAATCCGTTCACGAGGATATTATCATGGCTTTTAATTCAATAGCAGAGGCTAGTGAAAGCGCTGCTGAAACAGCTGAAGAAGGAAAAGCAGGAAAACTTGGGACTTACCTTGTTGATGAGTATGGAATCGAATGGATACAGGTGATCTCTAAATCACTTATCGGTGGCTTTCAACTGGATTATATCGGAAACGTACTTTTGAGCAAAGGATTAGATGCTAACAACACCGAACTGGTAGCAGGAAAAAAATACACTCAGCTAGAGCACAACTGGGATGAGGCTTATGGTCTGCTAACTGTGAACGATATCTATGCAGCTACCGCAACTGATGCGACCAAAGACCCAAATGAGTCATTTTTAGGATCTTATGTTTGGGAATATAATAAAGAAGGATACAAGAAACTTCATGCAGCATTCCTGAAAGGCCGTGCAGCTATTATAAACAATGACAAAGCAGTTCTTAAAGCTCAGGCTGACCTGATCAGAGCTGAGTTTGAGAAAGCAATAGCTTCTGCTGCTTTAGGATACCTGGGAAAATGGAAACCAGGTGCCACCACTACTGCTGCTAATGCCCATGCAATTGGTGAAGGAGTTGGTTTCATCTACTCCTTAAGATTCTGCAAAATCAATGGGGCTGATGCCAAATTCTCAGACGATATTCTTGATAATCTCCTTGAAGGAGGTTTCTGGGGGCTATATAATGATAAAGTTAATGCAGCGTCTGACGCAATTAAAGCTAAATTCAACCTGTAGTAATAAAATAGAAAAAGCTCATTATCTTTGCAGGTTCTGAGCTTAAACAAAGATAAAATTTCAGATAGAAGTGGTCGGTTTATCGAGATCGATCGCTTCTATTTTTCATTAAAAAGACATGAAAAACACCAACCTTCTGACTGCCAAAATATTAATTCTTTCTGTACTAATATTTTTTTCATGCTCAAAAGATAAGGATAATACAGACAATAATGTAGATGGATTTGACAGAAGCACCATGCTTACTTTTATTGCGGATGATATTATTCTTCCTTCCTATGCCGGATTTAAAATTAAATTGGATGAAATGACGGAAAAGTCAAAGGACTTTACTACCAATCCGACTTCCGCTAATTTAATCGCCTTTCGACAGGCCTGGGTTGATGCTTATACAGAATGGCAAAAAGTGGAACTGTTTGATGTCGGACCTGCAGAAAGACATACATTGAGAAACTTTTTCAATATCTATCCTACAACAATTAACACCACAACCACTATTAATGGGACCAATAACGGGATCACTGAAAATATTGCCAGCGGCAATGCAAATTTAAATTTACCTGCAAACTACACAGCTCAGGGTTTCCCTGCATTGGACTATCTTTTGAATGGTATCGGTGAAGGTGATGACGCCATCCTGACTGAATATACAACCGCTGCTGATGCCAATGCAAAACTGGCCTATGTAAATAAGATAGTGGATCAAATGAATTCTAAATTCAATCAGACCTACAATGAATGGAATGCCGGATACAGAGAACACTTTGTCTCTAAAACTTCTCTGGACATATACTCTTCCACTTCTCTATTGATTAATGGCTTTGTCTTCAACTATGAAAGATATATCAGATCAGGGAAAATCGGAATTCCTTCCGGGGCGATGTCAAGCAACCCAACCGCCTATCCAAGTGATGTAGAAGCTTTTTATAAAAAAGACTTATCCCGTACACTTGCTATTACCGCTCATCAGGCATCTGTTGATTTCTTTAATGGTAAAAGTGTAAAAACCGGTGAAGAAGGTAATTCTATAAAGACTTACCTGAATGCGATCGAAGCAAAAGACCTTAAATCAGGTAAGCCTCTGACGGATACGTTAAACGGACAATTTATAGCTATAGCAACAGCTATGAATGGTTTAAATCCTGATCTGGAAACAGAAGTAAGAACAAACAATCAGGCAATGATCGCTGTCTATAGTAAATTGCAGACAGCTACGCGAATGCTGAAAGTAGACATGACTTCTGCTATGAGCATTACCATCACCTATACAGACAACGACGGAGACTAGCAGTAAATCTTAAACAGTTATGAAAACCTATTTCGAAAGAACAGTTTCGGCCGCACCTTTGGCTGTTTTCAGGATCGGACTGGGTTTTATGCTGCTGTTTGGAATTATCCGTTTCTGGAACAAAGGCTGGATTGAAGATCTCTATATCAGTCCGAAATATTATTTTCCGTTTTATGGTTTTGAGTTTGTTGTTCCACTAGGAAACTATACCTATCTTTTATTTGCGGTCTGCGGTTTATCTGCATTGTTTTTTGCACTGGGATTATTCTACAGGTTGGCCAGTATCACCCTTTTTCTGAGCTTTACCTATATTGAACTGATAGATAAAAGTACTTACCTGAATCATTATTACTTCATCAGTATGATATGCCTGCTGATGATTTTTTTGCCTGTCCATGTATTCTTTTCCATTGATGCTAAATTCAATAAGAAACTTCACTCAGGTTTTGTCCCAGCATGGACGCTGGTTACCATTAAACTATTTGTAAGCATGTTGTATTTCTTTGCAGCAATAGCCAAAATCAACAGCGACTGGCTTTTACATGCGCAGCCTTTAAAGATATGGCTGATTGCAAGAAATGACATGCCGCTTATCGGCTTTTTATTTAACTATAAATGGACACCCTATTTGTTTAGCTGGTTTGGTTTCCTTTATGATCTTACCATTCCTTTCCTTCTGTGGAATAAAAAGACAAGACTGGCAGCATATGCTGCCGTTATAGTATTTCATTTACTAACATCTCTCCTATTCCCAATCGGGATGTTTCCCTATATCATGATGGTCACTGCACTGATATTCTTTTCAGAGGACTTTCATTTTAAACTGCTTTCTCGTTTCAACAAATTATTCAAGGGATCGCAGGAATTTATTTCTACTACCAATAAATACTCATTCAAACAATTAAATCAGAAGGTAATTATTGGTGTGTTCGCATTGTTCTTCTTTGTTCAAATTGTATTGCCTTTCAGATATCTGTTATATCCCGGCCAGTTGTTCTGGACCGAAGAGGGTTTCAGATTTTCCTGGAGAGTAATGCTTATTGAAAAGGCTGGATATGCAGAGTTTAAGGTAAGAGATGCTATATCCGGAAAATGGATCATAGTAAACAACAATGAATTTCTCACAAAACTTCAGGAAAAAATGATGGCCACCCAACCGGATATGATCTTGCAATATGCGCATATACTTAGGGACCATTATGCAAAAAATGGTTTCGAAAAACCACAGGTATTTGTGGATTCATATGTAACACTGAATGGAAGACTCGGAAGAGTGCTGGTTGATCCGAAAATAGACCTGGCATCTGAGGTGGAGTCCTTTAATCACAAGTCCTGGATATTATCATACAATGATTAAGTATACAATATTAAGTTTATTTTTGGTTTGCCTAGTTTCATCAAACCTCTTTGCGCAATATAATTTGTCAGGGACTGTGCTTTCCCTTCCTGATAGTTCTGCTATTAAAAACTGTAATGTTTACCTGAACGAAAAAAGTATATTTGCATCGACCGATTCTCTGGGAAGATTTGAATTCAAAGATTTGCCTGCCGGCCAATATACACTGGTAACTTCTTTTCTGGAATATCATACAACTTATCAAAAGGTTTCTATTAATAAAGCAGACACTTATGTAAGGGTATGCATGAAGTCTGTCTATAGTGTATTAGATGAGGTAATTGTGAAGCACACCCCTGTAGACGAAGGTCACCTGAGAGCTGTTGAAAATATGGGAATCTATGAAGGTAAAAAATCAGAAGTGATCGTTCCGGATAAACTGACAGTAAACCTCGCCACCAATAATGCCAGACAAATATATTCACGTGTTGCAGGATTGAACATATATGAAAATGACGGAGCCGGTCTTCAGCTCAGTATTGGTGGCAGAGGTCTGGACCCAAACAGAACTTCCAACTTTAATGTCAGACAAAATGGATATGACATCAGCGCTGACGCTCTAGGCTATCCTGAAAGCTATTATACACCAACTGTTGAGGCTATAGAAAAAATTCAGATCGTTCGTGGTGCAGCCTCTCTTCAGTATGGAACTCAGTTTGGAGGTTTGGTGAATTTTGTTTTAAGAAAACCTGTAGAAGATAAAAAAATTCAGCTTGTTGCAAGACAAAGTGTCGGCTCTTATGGCTTCTATAATGCCTTTACAAGTCTTAGCGGGACAGTTGGAAAGGTTAGTTACTATTCCTATTTCCAATATAAAAGAGCTGATGGATGGAGACCAAATTCTGGTTTTGATGCTTATAATTTTTACACTAATCTTAATTATAAGCTTTCTCCCAAATCCACTATCGGGCTTGATATAACATTAATGGATTACCTTGCACAACAAGCCGGCGGACTAAATGACGCCATGTTTAATAAAGATCCCAGACAAAGCAACAGAGCCAGAAACTGGTTCAAAGTGAACTGGAACCTTGCTGCTATTCACTTTACACATAAGTTTAGTGTTTCAAGTGAATTTAACATCCGTATGTTCGGTCTTTCTGCCTCAAGATATTCTTTAGGGTTCCGACCTATCAGGGTTGAATCGCCTGACGACAATAGCAAGCGAGATCTTATTAAAGGAGAATTTAACAACTGGGGCGCCGAAGCAAGGTTTTTAAAAAGATATACGATTGGTCCCAAAAACATGGTATTGCTGGTTGGAGGACGTTTTTACCATGGATTAAATCATAGCACTCAGGGATTAGGCAGTGCAGGTAAGGATGTCGATTTCAATTATATACCAGACTATCAATATAAATCTCTGAATTCATCAGATTATCTTTTTCCTAATAACAATGTAGCATTGTTTGCAGAAAACATCATTTACCTCTCTGACAAGTTTTCCATCACACCTGGAATCAGGTATGAGTACATCAATACAACTTCAGATGGTACAGCAATAACATTGGTAACCAATAATGCAGGAGTTGTCAGAGACACTATTTCTGTTATAGAAAACAGAGTTAAAAACCGCCAGTTTATTCTAGGAGGAATTGGTTTTGGCTACAGGCCCACTTCCAGGATTAATATTTATGCCAATATATCCCAGAATTACAGATCCATTACATTCAACGATATGCAGATTATTAATCCCTCGTCTGTTATTGACCCTAATATGAAAGATGAAAGAGGGTACTCTGCTGATTTAGGAATAAGAAGTGAGCAGACAAACGCTATTATATATGATTTGAGCTTGTTTTATGTTAAGTATGCAAACAGAATTGGAGAGGCGCCGGCATCTGATAAATACGACAATACCCTCAGAAAAAGAGGTAATATCGGAGAGGCTTTCATGACAGGAGTTGAAAGTTATCTTGAAGGAGATTTCTTCAAACTTACCAAGCTCAAAACAGAAAACTGGAATGGATCAGCCTTTGTAAACCTTGCAGTGATTCATTCAAGATATTTAAAAAGTGAATTGAAAAGAGTAAAGGGAAGTCAAGTTGAGTTTGTCCCAAAAGTAAACTTAAAGACAGGTTTGAGAGCCGGATACAAAAACCTCAAAGCTTCATTTCAGGTCACTCATCTCTCCGATCAGTTTACTGATGCCACCAATGAGAAGGATGGCGGAGCCTCTGGTGTTATAGGAATTATTCCCGCCTATACTATTATGGATTTCAGCTTGTCTTATGAATATAAAATATTTAAACTGGAAGGCAGCGTAAATAACCTTGCTAATCAGATGTATTTTACGCGCAGAGCTACAGGTTATCCAGGACCGGGAATCCTGCCTTCTGATGGCAGAGGGTATTATCTGACTTTGCAGGTAAAGATATAAGTTTGTATAAATTGAAAGCTTCTCTTTTCTAAAAGAGACAGCTTCAATTTCAACTATTTATAGATTCAGTAACCTTATTTCATTTTTTTCACAGTTCTATATCTGATTTTATATTTTTTTCGTAAAAAAGATAGGAACATTTTGTCCGGACAGCTTTTATCTATCTACTTACTTTTCAGAACATTAAATCAATCCAACATATTAAATGATAAGATTTTACATTATCCTCCTGAGTATTGGGATATTATTTTTTTCTATAATCAACCTCACCCTAAAAAAGCCCAAAGTCTGGGAAGAGCAAAATGTTGATCTTTCATATTCACCTTTAACAGCTCATGCCCCCAATATTGATACCCTTGATATTGATCTGCATTATAAATTTATAAATCAGCATTTCAATAAACCATATGTTATTGAAACCCCAATCGGATATACATACAGGGAAGATCAATCTATTAAAGCTTACTATGAGTCTTATATACAATATTATGATTCAGTAGTTACGGATATAGGCAACTGGGGATTAGGGATTATTAATTCCAGGCTTAATCAATATGCAATTGCCAATGAATATTTCAATAAAGTTCACAACAAGTCTTTAAAATATTACAACAGCGAAAGAGGATTGGCACTTTTAAAACTCGGATATGGTAATGAGGCTGCAAATTCTTTTAAAAAGGAAATTGATCTTGGAGAGAAAGATGAAGTGGTTTTTAAAAACCTTTCTAAAGCATATTACCAGAGTCGCAATTTTTCAGATCTTAATAAACTCATCTACCAAAGTAAACTTTCTATAAAATGGGATGATAAAATTATTAATGATTTGAATTTCATGACAGGGAATTACTCTGACTACTTATTAAAAAGGTTCAGCATCACAATATCTCTTCCTTCACTAATCGCCTCTGTTTTAATTGGGATCGTCTGGTTGATTTTTCTATTCCTTATAATCAGGATAAAGCTAAATCACATACTGATAGCCTTACTCACCTGTTTAATAAGTATGGTTACCTCTTTTTTGTGCTTTATTCTGTATGACTTTTATAGATTAAAGCTTGGATTTACATTAACAGGTGGAATCGTAAATGATTTTCTTTACTGCTTTTTAGGTATAGGTTTAATTGAAGAAATTGTAAAGATTATCCCTTTCCTTTTTATATATGCATTTCTTTCGCAGAAAACAAAACCAATCCACTTATTCATTTATGCAGGGGCATCGGCAATAGGTTTTGCAACTGTAGAAAACCTGCTTTACTTTAAAACTGATCAACTAAACATTATTCATTCAAGAGGATTGATGGTCGTGATATCACATGTATTCGATACATCTATTATTGTTTATCTGATCTTTTTATCGAATATAAAAGGAAACAAAAATTTTATTCTCAACTTATCATTGGGAATTCTACTGGCTGCCTTGTCTCATGGCATTTATGACTTCTGGCTCTTTAATAAGTATGCTTACAATCTTTATCTATATACATTCATCTTTATGTTAACCTCTATGTTTATATGGATATATTTCATTAATAATGCACTCAATCTTTCTGTAAAAATTAATGATTCATACAAGGTTAATAACCTCAGATTAAAACAATACCTTATTGCAGGACTTTTTTCGATAGTTCTGATTGAATATATTTTAAACGGGATTATCAACGGGGCTGACAAGGCAAATGATGTTTTGTATTATGGTCTTGTAACAAACATTTTTTTCATGGCATTCCTTTCTATTAGATTAACTAATATAAACCTCCTTCCAGGCTATTTAGCCTCATTCGACTTCAATATATTCACATCCAGGATGCATGAAAATTCACTGCTGGGAAAAGAATTTGTTTTAATTGCAGCCAAAGAGTCTTTCCATCCTGAAGCTTTTCCTATAACAGGAAAATTAGTCTCAAAAGTCTCCATATCTGATGACACTGATTATTTCTTGTTTATTTCCGACTCGTCAGCAGATTCAACTAATAGTATCTCAAATTTTGTTTTGAAAAGTAAGAGTCTTCTGAGATTTCAATCAAAAAAGCAAAAAGCAGATGTATCCATTTTTATCCCTATATCCGAACTACAATATATAAATAGTATAGATGATTTTAAATTGCTTGACAAAGCACTAATAACTCTTAAATAATCACATGTCTACTAACAGTAAAAATCAAAAAAAATCGGGCAAAATCTTCCTTTGGACAATTCTATCAATAGTAGGATTTGTAATAGTAGGTATTTCTGTTTACTATTATTTCAATATCAAATATTCTAAAGTTGCATATGAAAGAGCCTTATTGGCCATGAATACTAAGGATTATTATAATGCGACAGACTATTGTCATCTAAGTCTTTACTATGATAACACAAATGAAAATGCCTTTCTCCTTCTTGCAAAAATAAACCAGGATTTAGGCTTTTATGATGAAATGCTTAAATACACAAACTTAGCCCTAAAGCATACAGATGACCCGGATGCGAGCTATTTTTATTTATTAGGAAGAGCTCATTATGCTTTACATAATACAACAGAAGCAGTTGAAAATTTTGAAAAATCAAAAACAATGTCTCCATATATAGATAGCTCAGATATATTTTTAGGAAGAATAAAATTTGCACAAAGAGAGTATGCTGCTTCATTAGAAAATTATAATTCATTTCTAAAAAAAGACAGATCAGTTAATGCATATACCGAACGCGGACATTGCTACTATTCATTAAAAAATTATCAAAACGCACTTAAAGACTTTGACAAAGCTACAACTCTTAAACCTTCATTAGGGGAAATATATTATTATAAAGCTTTATGCAACTTTGCCTTGGGAAATACTTCAACTGCATGTATGGAATGTGGAAACGCAATTAACAAAGGATTTGAAGCAGCAAATGAATTGGCTGAAAAAAATTGTTTAATGGCTCAGTAGTTAGTAAAAAACGAGACAGTATAATTCTGATCAATAAAAAAGCCCCGAAGGTCGGGGCTTTTGTTTACATTTTGACGAAATAAAGCAAGTAAACGATGCTTAAAACTTTGAGATCCTGGCATTGGAATTTACCAGCACTCTGTTAATACCTCCTGTAGTAAGAAGGTTTCCTTTATCTTTATTCCAGTAATCTTTTGCTGACAAGCCTTCTCTGTTTTTAATCTCTATTTCTTCAGATGGTAAATTCCCCCAACCAGTGAACTGTGTTACATTCAAATTACTGATTCTTGAAAGAAGAATGCTTCCATCTTTGGTTTTAGAAACCCACCCGTCTCCAACTTTTGATAATGATTCATCAATATAAACAACATCGGCCTGTAAGGCATTTTCACCATCCTCATAAACCATTAATCTGCCATGGTCTTCATACCAATATTCAAATGTAATAAGGTCAGGCTGAAACTCACGTGTTACCTTTACCTTATAGATATTAGATTTGCCAATTTTATTTTCAATGGATTTCGTCACATTATCTTTTCCGGAAGCAGTAGTCTCCTCGAAGGTCCACTCATTTCCAATCTTAGTAAATGGAAAATTGCCCAATGTTATAGGATATGAAGCTCCTGTAGGTGATGTAGTTGAAACAGAATAATCTGTAAGTTGAATTACTGCCTCTGTATCAACAGACCCGTTACCAATAAATCCGACTGTAGGGGAATAATAACTGAAGCTTGTATTATTTCCGGTGACACTTCTGACTTTTATTGCATCTGTAATCCATCCTTTGCCAGTGTTCACTTTTGTATTGACAGAGTCAATTGTTAAAACAGAGGCTCTTCCATATTCATCCGTCACATTCCAGGTAGTTCCTTCCGGATGATTGAATTTACAAACCACTACATAAGAGGCCGGATCTCTTAATCTGATTGATCTGGAGAAATTTCCATCTTTTAGAGCATAATATACTGCAGGAAATATTGTATCTATAGTCTGAGAGTAGTTCCTTATTAGAAAGGTGTCCTTACCAGCCTCCTGTTCAACAGCGGAGGTAACGGTTTCTCCTGAATAGCTGTAAGTATAAGTCGTTCCTACTTTAAGGAAGACTACCCCATTGTTCAAATCAACCGCTTCATCTTTATCTTTCTTACAAGACATTGATATGAAAATGATTATTAAACAAACAACCGAATTTAAACCTTTAAACTTGTACATATTGAACTATTTGAGATAAATAAAAATACTACTCAGAAAGCTGATATTCAAAAATAATAAAAGCTGGTTTCCTCAGATGTGCAATTCCCTAGCAAAAAAATTATATATTTTCAATTAATACATCCGGCCTTGAATTAGCTTAAAATGGCCCTTTTTAAAGGATATCTACAGGAATATTCTCGTTGCTAAACACTTAACTTTTTTAAATTTTTCCCGAAAAAAGTATTTAATTTTATTTTAACAAAACAGACCTTTTTATAAATCAGGAATGTTTTTAATATAGGCAGAAGCCTTGAAAAAATCACCAATCATTTAATTTCTAATATTATGGATAACCTGAAATTAAAAGGTAGTTGGAATGAAATGAAAGGCAAATTGAAGCAAGAGTTTGCCGATTTAACTGATAATGATCTTCTTTACGAAGAAGGTAAAGAAGATGAACTTATCGGCCGACTACAAAAGAAAACAGGCAAAACAAAAGATGAAGTTCGTGCCCTCGTTTTTGAATCTGAGTACCGTGAATAATCACGCAATTATTCATGTTTAATAGCTTGTAAGTAATCAATATATAAGAAAGCCCCTTAGGTGGGGCTTTTTATTTTATTCCCTATTTTTTTGAATTTAGATCATCCTCCAAAAATGTCTCATTTTTATATTGTAATTTTGCACCCTCATTCGAATTCAAATGAACTGGATTATACTTTTACTTGTATTTATTGCCGGAGCTGCAACCTCTATTCAGGCTGGGGTGAACGGTACACTGGGGAAAAAGGTTGGCGCTCTGGAGGCAGCATTTATATCATTTCTGGTAGGCACCATTTTCCTTTCCATTTTATTGGCCTTTTTGAGAAAGGGTAACATCATGTCTGCTCTTGAAACACCAAGATGGCAGCTTACAGGTGGCCTGCTCGGAGCTGTTTATATCCTTATCATGGTTACGGCTGTTCCGAGAATAGGTATTGCTGCTGCACTCGTTACACTGATCGCAGGTCAGCTGATCACCGGCACTTTAATAGACCACTTTGGATTTATAGGTGATAAACAAATTCCAATTGACTGGAAACGAGTAACTGCTATTATTTTGTTAGGATGTTCTATTTATCTTTTTCATAAAAAGTAAAGAGAGAATTGATGCATCTCTTGACTGACGCGCGTTTTCAAAATGAGTGTCCCGCTTCACTAGCCTCTCCAACAGCCCTCATTATTTTACTTTTACTTCAAAATAAAAAGTAATTACCGGACAAGCCATGGATCAGGGTAGATTGGAGCCACAAGTAAACAGAAGAGACCAAAAACTACATTGCTTCATCCAGCTCTTCTTTGGAAACTTTAAAAATACAGATTCGGGGGAACCTTCCTGCAATCCAGGTAGTGCCTGCAACAACAAGACTTTTATCATTGGCAACGGTATAACCTGCCAATGTATAAGGATTCATTGAGCCGAGGTACTTATTACCTAAAAGCATTCCACTATTTACATCATAAAAATACAGAGCAATTTGTCCGGATTTGGTATCAGAGCCGTAAACAAGCGTATTGCCATTGTTTAAGGCACAGTTTTTCAGGACGACATTGGCATCTGGCTTTAGTTCAAACATTTTATTTCCGGGGATATCAGAACTGGAAGAAACTGCATTGGGGGCATAGTTTAATGTGACATTCGGAATAAAGAAATTATCACCATAGGCAAATCGTGATATTGCAAATCCATTCCCTTTAAAGACAAGGCTGCTGATCACTCTTTCATCCTGATAACCTTGCACCAAACCAACTCGTGGGGTTCTATCAGTTGAAAGCATATCAAAGAAAACAAGTGAAAGGGTGTATCTGTAGAATGCATTGAAATAATAGGTGTTATTATTTAACTGTCCGCAGAAAAAAGGAAGGTGTTTGCCTTGTCCACTTAGATGTTCAATGATGGATTGTTCAGCATCAAAATCTCCAAAACCTATGTCAAATGATTTTTGATTGAGTATAGCACCGCTTGTGCTTATTCTTGAAACAACAGTCCTCTTATCTTCTCTGTTATAACTAAGCAATGTAAGACTATTATTATCTCCATTTAAAGAAGCAGAAAGCGGATATAACAAACCTAATCCTGCTACCTCTGATGCCAAGCCGGCTTCATCTATTTTCATGAGTTTTGCTTCAAGACTCAGGCGGTCCATGCAGAAGAAAAAAACCTGATTTCCGACTTTTACCAATTGATTCACAGGATTAACATAATCAGAAGGAACGTTTTGCTCAGATACAAAATTTCCGTCTTTGTCGGTCTTCATTACATAAACGCCTTTAAAAGGAGACTCAGCAACCTTCCTTCCTCCGAGGATTAGAAAACCTTCATCTGCAGTCTGCTGAATATCGTAGGGAATATATTCCGATGTTATATCCGAATGATCATAGATCTTCAAAAAAGTCTCGGGCTTTACATCTTTATTCTTTTTAATATCACAAGATGTAATAAAAAGAATAATTAAAGCACCCAATAATACTGTAATCCTGTTCATTCCTGCACTATTATCTTGATCTGAAATTATTTGCATTGACATACCTCATTGGAAGCAGACACCCCAGATTAATGCTGATATTTCTGAGCTTCAGATCATCCAGCGCATCGCCCGCTCCGCTAAGAGCGTTATTGGTATATCTATTCTTTCTGTTTGTAATATTATTTGTTCCCAAGCGGTAATTGACATCCAGCAAGACCTTAATATTTCCTACATCATAGCTTACTCCTGCACCTGCCATAAATCCAATAGAAGATCGGATAAACAAATCCTTTGCACCAACCATGATATCAGGCTGTTTAAATTCAGTTCCTCCGGAAGCCTTATCAGTACCGTTGATTTCAACTTTTTTATTTGCGGTGCTCAATATACCATAGTAAAAACCTGCCTGCACATAAGGCTTAATGGCATTCTTAAGTATGTCATATTTGATTAAAAGCGGCAATTCAATATAATCCAGCTGATGGTCCTGTTTATAATTCAAATCAAAAGTTACCACACCAGAAGTATCTTTCCATTCATATCTGTTGCTGTAGCTAAATCTCTGTCTTCTATAATTTGGCTGAAAGCTCAGCGAAACGGTCTTATAGGTAAAGGTAAGTTCAAGTCCTGCCAGTGCACCTGCCCCCTTAAAACCATTATACTTTTTATCAAGACTATTTGGTTCCCCTTCGGTAGAACTGAATACGGAATACCGGTCACCAGGCTTTACTTTAGAATAACTAAGACCTCCTCTTACTCCTATCCACCATTGCTTCTCAAGGAATTCAGCATTCCTTCTGGAAGTCGGCGTTCTTCTCTTGTTTCCCTGAGCATTTGCATCAGTACCTGGAAAAAGAGTCATAATAAAAACAGCAAAAATATAATACAGTAAAATACGATTCATGTACTGGTGTTACTTTAGGATTACAAGTTTCTTAACATCTTTTACCGAACCCGCCTTGATCTCATAATAGTAAACACCCGAAGGGATATCACGAAGATCCACCATCTCTCTGTGCTCACCATATCCACGTCTTTCGTTAAATACATTTTTAACTACACTGCCATTTGCATTCAGAATATTAATTTCAACATTTGTATCAATAGTAATATTGAATGAAATAGTGGTGGCAAAACTTGCAGGATTAGGATAACAACTGCTGGTTCTGATTCTCTTATCCAGGAAGTCTTTAACAGCAGTAACATCGGGATTTACAATTGGAAGCACGGTACCTTTTCCAGGATAATCTCCCCATATGGTTCCGAATTCCGCATCTACTTTCGCAGGATCCACACAGAGCCATTCTTTCAGAATAGAGGAATAGATTTGTCTGTAATCCACCTGCATTTCCACATTATCTTTAGAAAGATCGGGATTATTACCAACAACACCTGGTATAACACCTTTTCCAAACAGCATGACAGGGGCTCCGGATCCATGATCAGTTCCATAACTTCCGTTTGAATACACCCTTCTTCCGAATTCAGAAGTAGTTACTGTCAAAACACGGTGGTCGATACTACGAAGCTTAAGATCTTCCTGAAAAGCTCTCATGGTCGCAGAAATGTGGTACATCAAAGCAGCATGGTTACCGGTAGTATGATCATTGGCCTCCACCTGTTGCGCATGGGTATCAAAACCTCCGATTTTTACCAGGAACACTTTGGTTTTGCAGCCACCGCTAATAAGGTTCGCAATAATTTTAAAGTACCCGGCAAGAGGGTTCTTAATTCTGCCTCCCGGTGCACTCAGAGGATAAGTCGTAGGATAGGTAACATTCGGATCAAACTTTTTACCTTCATTATACACAGCCAGAAGTCTGTCATCATATTGATCTGTCTTCTGCTCCAGATCCAGCAGCCATTTCATTTCCTTTCCATAAGGGGAATTATTCAGACTGGTTGGGGGGAATCCTCTCGGGTCTACCCCTTCCACATCATCAAAGCCAGGGAGCTCATCCACAAGATCAAAAAACTGCTGAGGATTATCTATAGCTATACCAGTAGATATATTATCACCCTGATGAAATATAAGTGATACTTCACTACCAAATTCCAATGCCAGAGGATCCTTCATATTGTTATTAGGAAAATTATCCGGATAAACACTAGGAGCGTAATGGTCTTTTAAATACCGCCCTACCCATCCTGAACTAATATAGTCATTTGATCCACCACCCATAAACATAATATCTCTGCTTCTGAAATGAGAACCATTATGATGTTCATAAGATACTCCCTGCACAAAACTCACCATTCCCTGATCATACAGGTCTTTCACTCCTACCATATCTGGATGCAAACCGACAGATCGCTCAGTGGACAGGGAGCTATCCAGCAATATAAATTTTCGATTTCCATTTTCAGGTATCGCTATATTAGGACGCACATTCTGATAATTATCATAATCACCTGCAGGAATAAGCATATTTAAACCATCGTTGCCTCCATGCATCTGAAGAATGATCAATACCCTGTCGTTAGGGCATTCTGCTGCAAGTCTTTGCAATGGAGATGCCATAGACATAGATTTAAAAAATATACCATCCAGTGCAAAGGGAATCGCGCCAAGAGCTGGTAGTTTATTAATAAAGTCTCTTCTTTTCATAAGACTGTTTTTTCCTGATTAAAATAACTGATATTCTGGCGACTGTAACATGGCATTTAAAAGGTATTGCAACATACCTCTTGCATCATCTTTGCTTTCGGGTATGGTATCAGCATTGTTCCAGCTGAATTCCCAGAATGCTTCAGGTCCTTGTGGCAAGCCTTTTCCTATTACGAAGAACTGTGATTTAAAATAATTAAGACGCTCTACTGTAATCTCTGTTCCTGCCTGTGACATTGGTAAAAGGTAAGATGCCAGTTCATTAATCAGGTCATCAGGATTTAATGCTACACTGGCAAATCTTTGCTGAATAAATGGAAAAATATCTATTTTAATTTCTTCCATTTTATCAATACTTATGTTATCGTAAATAAACTTATAGCGCTGTGTAAGTGTATTGGCAGAGATCCAGTTTCTGTTGTATAAAGGATATTGAAAATAAGCATCGTAGCCCGCAACATCATAAGGATTCAGGAAATACATTCCCTGATCTTTCATAGACTCCAGAATCTTACCTGTAACCTCATAAAACTTTTCGGCTTCCGTCTGAGGATCCGGCAAATTGTATTCAAAGAAGCTTAGTGTATTTAATACCAGGTCAAGTGGAGATTTGATCAAAGCTCCGAAATTATTATCATCTACTGAAGCTGTTGCAGAATCATAGAAATGCTGACTTTGCAGTAGTTCCATGATTACCGGTTGCAGTTTAAAATTATTGGCAACAAAAGTATTTGCCATATCGGCAATAATACTGTTATCTATAGCTTGTGTGATTTCATGATATACATAAAACCTGTATATCCTCCTGCAAATATTTCTCACAGTTTCCTGTTGTGCATAAACCATTTCCACAAGTTGATCCAGCTCGTCCAGCATACTTGCTTCTGTTGCCTTATCTCCAAAAAGTAAGGTAGTATCCGGAGTAATAACAGTATTTCCAAAACGCTCGCTGAATACCTTAGGATCATTATCATGCTGATTGGCCACGGTGCCTGTACCTTTTATTTTTACCCTTGGCAATTCGGTGTCTTCATCTATGGTAAGAAAAGTAAAGTCTGTATCGTAGCCTGAAAGCACACGGGCTGCAGCTTGTACATCCTGTTCTGTAAAATAAATATAATCACCGGGAATAGTTGAAGGCGGGACATAACCTGGAAGACCTTTACCTATTGTATACAATTCCAGAAACTCTCTGGCATAGTTTTCATTCGGCCTGCCTTTCACATTGAGTCTGCCATCCAACAATACCATCATGGCATTATCAAGGGAGACTTTCTTGGTAAGCATTTTAAAATTCCATAGTGGATCCGGCTCATTGTCGAAGGCAAACTTTCTGAACAATGCATTCTGAAAATAGAGCGCCCTGCTATTATTTACAGTTTCCTGAATGGTGGTAAAATGGGTGTGAAGCAGAAAAACTATTTTTTCTCTGGTCACAAATGCAAGTTTCTGTGAAGGTTCAATTCCTGTACCTGCGAGCATCCCCAGCCACCATTTTATAAAAAAACTTTGCAGATCACCCTCCTCACTGTCTCCGGAGACTGGCAATGTATCTACCCAGGTTTTTCCTGTGGCAGGATCTAAAGGAGGTAAAGGATCAGCAGTTGAAACAAACAATTGTTGTGTTGCCTGAGATGCTGTAAGTCCAGACATTGCATCAATATCTGCTTTGGTACCGCCAAACGTTGCTCGTCTTAACAAATGGGCAGCATTTTTCTTTCCCAATACTCCTGTAAAAGGTGCTAAAGGCATAGATATTTAAGGTGTTAAAAGTTTTGAGAATCTTTCCCCGCGTAACAAATTGGTGTACGCTTTATTAGGGTGAAAGATTCTATCAGTCAATAATTTCTACAAAAAATATAATTTTAAAAAACAGATTCAAAATTAAATTTCCCCACACCTAAGGTAACAAGCGACTTTTTCACTCTTAACAAGATTGATTTTCAGGAATTAATACAATTTTTAGATAATAGCAACATAATCTGTGTGATTATTCTATCATCCTGATAGTAAAAGTTTTTGCATTCAGGATAATAGTCTCTCCTGAATTTTTCCCAATTAGTAATGTCCCTATTGGAGATACCGGAGATACTGCAAAATATGTAATTCCGTCAATATCAAGTTTTCCCGCACTGATAGAAATATAAAAATTTCCCTGATCAGTAAAAACAAGACTTCCTGACTGTATAGTATCTGTAGTTTTTTCCGGATTTATCTGTGACAGTACTTGCTTTAATTTCATTGCTTCACCAAGCTGAACTGACTGCTTTTCAATTTCCAGCTGCATCATTGCTCTTCCAGTCTCGTATTTGTCTCCGGCACTGCTTTTGGTTTCTTCATTGGCAGCAAGCTGAGCATGTTCAATAGCTTTTTGAGATGAGGCTATCCGCTGCTCCACAAAAGCCACGCATAATTCGTACAATTTTATTTTAACAGACATCAAATAATTTTAAAACAAATTTTCTTTTTTATCGAAACAATTAATGATTGCTAAATTTAAACAGCATATAAATGAAGAAGTCTTCCGGTTTAGGGAAGACTTCAACACTTAAACTTTTAAAGCTACTTATTTTTTCTTCTCTTTCTTCTCAGCTCTCTTCTCTTTAAGCGTCTTAGTTGGCTTTTTCTTAGTTTCTTTTTTGGCGTCTTGTGATTTTGACATATTAGTAACAGTTAAGATAAAACAATATTATGAATAACGAATCAAGCTTAATTTATTTTTTATAATTTTCCAATTCTAACGAATTATTTTTTTATAAGTTCCAGACCTGTTATAAAAGTTAATATCTTTATCATTTATGGATTTCATTTGCTAAGTTTAGTGTATTGTAAAATGAATTATTCCAATTGGCATGCTGGAAATACAATCCCTTCTTAACTCTATTGACAGACAGATTCAGACCAACAAAGGCAAAAATCTGTATTATTCTGACAGAGATACTTTATTTAATTTCTGGGAAGGCAATAACCTGCTTTCTAACAGACATCAATTAGCAGAAATACTTTCAGATAACTCTGTCCGGGAAGGTCTTATTGATTATACCCTATCCAAAGTGCTTCGTGAATTCTTCTATACCAATCAATACATTACAGTGAACGAGCGGGATAAATCCATTCTGCGAAAAGTCTATAATAAATTAATATCTGAGCTCAGTGATCAACAAATAAGCTTATCAGATATTTCCTCAAGGCATTTTACAAGATTGACAACCTGGTTGTCATACTCTAATCCACACATAGAAAAGATAAATCATAACGACAAAAAATCTGTTGCCGGAGTTGTATGTTCTGAGTATTCAGCTGAACTGCAGTTGGAACTTCTAAATATCAATCCGGGAAAACTACTAGAACCGATTCTGGATATTGGATGTGGAGAGCATGCTCATTTATCTGCTTTTCTAAAAGAAAAAGAGCTCAATGTTACCGGGATAGACCGCCTTCTCATTAAAAAGGAAACCTGGCTTTCTGAAATCAGCTGGTTTGAATTTGAATTTAAACCGGATAACTGGGGAACTATTATTTCCAATCTTTCTTTCTCCAGTCATTTTCTTAACAACCATTTAAGAGCTGATGGATTATTTCTGGAATATGCTCAAAAGTACATGGAAATTTTAAAGTCTCTGAAACAGGGCGGCTCATATCATTATGCTCCATCGTTACCTTTCATGGAAGAACATCTTGATAAAAAAACTTATAAAGTTGACAGAAAAATCATCAATAAAAATTATCAGCGAACCATTATTACCAGGCTTTAAGCAGTTAACAGGTTAATATGATCAGATTTATCTTACAGAAATACTCCTGTGACCTTCTTACATAAAGCGCATCATGAAAGGAAGTGCTCTGATAATTCAGCATGATTTCATCAGCGATTCCGGAAAAGCATTTACACTCAAAATACTGACGTATAAATGATTGTTTAAAATAATAAGAAAAAAGTTTCAAAAATTAAGGAGAATTAAAAACGAAGACTTCTTTTTCAGGTTAATCTAAAAAGTTATACTATGAAGGAAAACTTCGTGCTATTACTGATCGGTTTTTTAATGGCGTGCCATGTAGAAAAAAAACCTAATTCTGAAGGATTGGCTGAAGAAGACATCATTTTCGAGGCAAAGGAAATACCTCTTGAACCTGTACAGGAAACTTATATTGGCGTGCTCCCCTGTGCTGATTGCCCGGGCATCAGAAAGGAACTGATACTCACACACGATCCGGGAAAGCAAGAAGGAAATTTTGAGTTAAAACAAAACTACATAGAGCGAGACACCGCTACTTATCTGACCAAAGGTTATTGGAAAAGCACCATTGGAAATGAAGATTCACATAATGCCTTACTCATTCAGACCTATCCTGAAGGCCAGAAAAAAGCTGATAACTATCAAAAAATCACTACAGAACAAATAGTAGATTGTGGTAAAAAAACAACACTGCCTCATGATCAATATTCTTATGTACTGTTTAAAGTAAAAAAACCTTCGGTTAGGATAAACGGCTATTTCAGGTATTTTGCAGATGCCGCAACATTCCGCAAATGCAAGGCAAAAACACCGATGATTGTGGAACCTATCATTTTATACAAATATGCAGAACAGGTGTATATGCATCAGAAAAGTAATCCGGAGGAAGAGCTATACTTCACAATTGAAGGTTATACAGAAAAGAAACCTACCGAATCAGGGCAAACCAGAGAATATCTGACCATTACCAAAGTCCTGGATATCAAACCCGGCTTTAAATGTCCCTAAAACAGCTTTCAGATATGATTGCAAAATCAATATTTGTGGTTATCTTTCGTTAAAAAAACATGAAAGATCTATATAAAAGCACCTTAGGCAGACTAAGAATAGTAGGCTTTGTAGAAGGCCTCTCCTATCTGGTACTTCTTTTCATTGCCATGCCTATAAAATATATCGGAGGAATCCAGGAGCCTGTTCGCATGACTGGAATGGCACACGGATTACTCTTCGTTCTTTATGTTTTATTGGTAATTCAGTCTACCATTCAATATAACTGGACCATCAAAAAAGCTTTCATTGCATTTCTGGCGTCCCTCATTCCATTCGGTACGTTCTATGCGGATATGAAGCTTTTCAGAGAAAATGAAGAAGCCGAAGCTTAAGCTCTGGTATTTTAATTAAGAAACTTTACCTGGGTCTTTGTCCTCAACTGAAGATAAAGATCCAGCAAAAAATCTACGTAGTGATTCTCCTTAAGGCACACCGTTTCACTGTTTACCTTATAACAAAATCCTGAAGGGGATACTCTGAAAGAAATCACTTCTACTTTATCTGTAAGATTCAGGTGAACAAGGATTTCAGTAACACTGGTATTGGTATCGCCTTTAATTATTTTGTAATACTGAGGTTTGTATTCCGAGATTACCGATTGTTTATTCAACCAGTCCAGCATACTTAAAAAAGCTTTTTTGTCTTTCATTTGAGAAGAATTTCAGGATGAAAACCCGAAATGAAATCCTTTCGTTCCCTTTCCTCAAGGAAAGACTCATTTTTATAAAGTAATATGCAAAGATTCTATTTTTTTATCCATAAACACTGAAGCGGCAGCATCGAAGCTGGATGTAGAGTCTGTAGTATAAAAAGTACAAGTACCACCTTTAGAACATTTTGCCTGCATTTCTGGATGTTTGAAGAGATAATCTTTAAGACTTTTAGCTACAATTTCTCCCTGCGACACAAGTTTTACTTCAGACGGGAGGTAATTCTGGATTTTCTCTGCAAGCAAAGGATAATGTGTACAGCCCAATACCAGAGTATCTATTTCTGAGGATTTTGATAATATGTTAATGATATGCTTTTCAATAAAATAGTCAGCTCCCGGACCGTCATATTCATTGTTTTCCACTAGTGGAACCCACATTGGACAAGCTTCTTGAAAAACCTGTATCTCAGGATAAAACTTATGAATTTCAATAGGGTAAGAATTTGATTCTATAGTACCCTTGGTTCCCAGAATACCAACATGTCTTGTTTGTGAAACAGAGCCTATTATTTCAGTAGTTGGTCTTATAACACCCAGAACCCTTTTCTCTGAATCTATCGCATTTAAATCCTGCTTCTGAATACTTCTCAAAGCTTTAGCAGAGGCAGTATTGCAGGCTAAAATGACCAGATGGCAGCCTTTATCAAAAAGATACTTTACGCATTCAAGCGTATATTGGTAAACAGTATCAAATGACCTGGTTCCATAAGGAGCCCTCGCATTGTCTCCCAGGTAAAGGTAATCGTATTCTGGAAGTATTTTTTCAAACTCCCTCAGAACTGTTAACCCTCCAAAACCTGAGTCAAATACCCCTATCGGCCCTTTTTCCATGAATTAATTATTTATATTAATGCAGCAGCGAAATAAGTACAAATTCTATAAAGATTAAAATAATTTGTGCAGTCGCTATTGCCTGGAAAAACAATTTTTCAGGAAAATAATTGCATAGTGGTATTCAAAAAAATAAAAGTCCATATTTGTCAAAAGACAATAACTAGTCTACTAATTTTATAGAGAATTTAATTTAAGTTTTACAATGTCGCAAAACAACCTACATTTTGAAACCCTTCAACTGCATGCAGGACAAGAGGTTGATCCAACAACTCAATCAAGAGCAGTACCTATCTATCAGACTACCTCCTATCAGTTTAAAAGTTCAGAACACGGAGCTAATCTATTTGCTCTCAAAGAGTTTGGGAATATTTACACCAGAATAATGAACCCTACAACAGATGTCTTTGAA
The DNA here is from genome assembly GCF_000775915.1 of Sporocytophaga myxococcoides. Classification (NCBI taxonomy): domain Bacteria; kingdom Pseudomonadati; phylum Bacteroidota; class Cytophagia; order Cytophagales; family Cytophagaceae; genus Sporocytophaga; species Sporocytophaga myxococcoides. The sequence continues at coordinate 106,254 of NZ_BBLT01000005.1, read as the reverse complement.
AAAAGGATAGCTGCACTGGAAGGTGGAGTTGCTGCTTTGGCTGTTGCTTCCGGGCAGGCTGCTCAGTTTATTGCACTGAATAATATTCTTCAGGCTGGTGATAATATTATCTCTACATCATACCTTTATGGTGGCACCTACAACCAGTTTAAAGTTTCATTTAAGAGACTAGGCATTAATGTAAGGTTTGCCGAAGGAGATAAAGCTGAAGCTTTCGAAAAACTTATAGACAAGGATACAAAGGCCATATACCTTGAAACCATTGGTAATCCAGGGTTTAACATTCCTGATTTCGAAGATATTGCCAAACTAGCTAAAAAACATGACATTCCTTTGATTGTAGATAATACATTTGGTGCCGGTGGTTATCTCTTCAGACCACTTGAACATGGTGCCAATATTGTGGTAGAATCAGCAACCAAATGGATCGGAGGTCATGGAACAAGCATTGGGGGGGTTATTATAGACGGTGGTAATTATAACTGGGGCAATGGAAAATTTCCTCAGTTTACAGAGCCTTCCGAAGGTTATCACGGGTTAAAGTTCTGGGATGTGTTTGGAACAAACGGACCATTCGGAAATATAGCATTTATTATTCGTGCACGTGTTGAAGGACTCAGAGACTGGGGACCGGCATTAAGTCCATTTAACTCATTCCTTTTACTTCAGGGATTAGAAACGCTGTCGCTGAGAGTGCAAAGACATGTAGACAATGCTTTGGAACTGGCAAAATGGCTGGAAAAAAATCCACAAGTAACCTCTGTAAATTATCCGGGACTGGAATCTAGTCCTTACAATCAACTTGCTAAAAAGTACCTTAAGAATGGATTTGGAGGGGTATTGTCATTTGAGATTAAAGGAGGAAAAGATACAGCTGATAAATTTGTCAATTCACTTAAACTTGTTAGTCATCTCGCAAATGTCGGAGATGCTAAAACATTGATCATTCATCCGGCTTCCACTACACACCAGCAGTTAAATGATGCAGAGCAAAAATCAGCAGGTGTAATACCAGGACAGTTAAGAGTTAGTGCAGGTATAGAACATATTGAAGATATAAAATCTGACTTTCAGCAAGCATTTGATGCTGTAAAATAATCTTAGAAGCCCGGACTAGATCCGGGCTTTTATTATTTAATCTCTGATTAAATGATCTTCTGCCGGAAGATATATTCTGAATGTAGTCCCCTCTCCTGCTTGACTTTCTATATCAATAGTCCCACCTGCATTTTCAACTATCCTTTTAACTATATACAAGCCCATTCCAGAACCTTCCACATGCGCATGCAATCTTCTGAACATTTCAAATACTCTTTTTTTATTTTCATGTTTTATACCTAAACCATTATCTCTTGCAAAAATCACTATCTTATCATTTTCAAGGAAAGTCCTGACATCCACGATCGGGGTAGTATTGCTTTTTCTGTATTTGATAGCATTTGAAATCAAATTATAAAAAATACTTCTAAGATTCTTTTTGCTGAATTTTATAGCTGATACATTAAATTCTAAATTGATTTTAGCTTCTGCATTATCAATATATCTTTGCAAATCCTGTATTACTTCTTCCACAACTTCAGAAAATTCAACTACTTCATTAGTCCAATCCTTTTGTTTCTGAATTTTTGCAATTTCAGTAAGATCATTGATTGTTCTTCCCAGTCTCAATAAAGATTTATTAATTAATTCGATCAGTTCATTTCTTTCAACTTTATTTTCACCTGCAACTTTTAATGCTTCAACCAATCCTTCCATATTGGATATAGGAGCTTTAAGATCATGAGATGCTGTATAAATAAAGTTATCCAGGTCTACATTTATTTTCTTTAACTCTTCAACCTGTAACTTTTGCTCATGTATATCAGTGCTCGTGCCTACCCACATCTCCACACTACCATTTTTACTGGTCTGAGGAAACCCTCTTGTAAGATGCCATCTATACACCCCATCAAACCTTTTAAATCTGTGTTCTATTTGAAAAGACTTATGTTCCTGAAGTAATTGCGTAATGGTTTTATCATCCTGTACTTTGTCTTCAAAATAAATAATCAGATCTATTCCATTTTTCAGAAATTCATCAATAGTATAACCTGAATATTCTTCCCAGTTTTGACCGAAAAAATTAAAAACGCCATTTCCATCCGCTGTCCATACCTTATCTGGCATGGCCTCCAGGAGAAAGTTTTTTGTTTCCAGGTTTTTTGCGATAGTTTCTTTAGCTTTTTTTTCACCTGTAATATCCTTAACCTCTACTAATGTTCCGAGCGGAATTCCATTTTCAATGATAGGATTAGCAGAACACAGCGCAGGGAATAATCTTCCATCCTTCCTTATCAGAATATCCTCCTGATCGTACACATGATTTCCCTGAAGAATTGTCTGATAAATATTTCGACCAGGGTCAATATCTTTGTATTGTCCTTTACGGCTTTGGTGCATCACATCATAAAAAGTCTTTTCCCTGAAGTCTTCAGGCATATATCCGGTAATCCTGGTTACTGCAGGATTAATAAAAGTAACAAAGCCATTTCTATCTATAACAAATATTGCAGCCGTGACGGTGTCAGTGATCGTTTGCTTGAGTCTGTTAACCCTCTTAGCTTCTGATCTTATAAGCATGATAAAAAATATCAGAATGCTGATCACAGATCCCCCGATAAGAATCAGCAAGGCATCATTAGACTCTCTGCCTCCGAAAAAGGGTTTTGATGAAATATAGATAATCCAGTTTGTTCCACCAACGCTGATATTTTCATACTTCTTAAATTCCCCACCTTTCTTTTCCTCTTTTACGTTTTTTCGGGTAGAAAAAAGTAAAGCATCTTTTGAGAGTTCGTCTCCATTATATATTTCAATGTTAAGATCCTTGAACCTTGCAGGAAGCAATGCATTAAATAAATCACCCGACCTGAAAGGGCTGTAGACAAATCCTCTGATCTCCTTTCTTCTTAGTTCTGTTGAAAGCGAATCACCTGATGCAATGTTCGATTTATAAACAGGAACATAAATTAAAAAACCAGGCTGATTGCCGTCTCCGGTTTCCTGAACAAGTGTCAGTTTGCCTGTAAGGGCAGCCTGACCGGTTTCCATAGCCCTTTCCATAGCTCTCCTCCGAACAGGTTCACTGTACATATCATACCCAAATGCTCTAAGATTTCTATCAGTAAATGGTTCCAGATAAATAATAGATGTATATATTTCCCTTTCACCAGAAGGTGTGATAGTGTATGCCGGAAAGCCGCTAGCCCGTATTGCATTGATGTGTTTCTGCAATTCCTCAGGCTTTATGAAAATCGTATAACCTATCCCCTGAATTCCCGGATAGTTCTGATCAACATCAAGACTTGAAATATACCGTTTCCATTCCTTCCTTGTAATCGAATCTGATGATTCTATGAAGGCCTTGCCCCCTTTCAAAATCTGAATATAATCTAATATCCGATTATTTATCGCTGTTTTAACCAGATATGATCTTGATTCAAAATATTCTGTTTTTTGCTGTTTTGTCTTTTCTTTAACCTGGATATAAGAGTATATAACTAAAAAGTAAATGATCAGAAAAGAAACGACCGGAATAAAATACTGCCTTAGAAATACACGTATTTTATTATATATTTTCATCTGAAATATGTAGAGTTCTCGAATTCATATAGTTTTAATTCTCGTTTCCGAATCGGTACACTTTCTGTCTTCTGATCTAATTGCCTGGACATTGAAGTTAACTTTTATTCAATTTAACCAAAAAGTGTTCACTTTTCATTTCTGATAAACGGTTTAAACACATCTTTGACTATGGCTTTTTCTAACTCAGAACTTACTGCTCGCCATACAAATGTAACAAATCCATCTGTTTCTTGCCTTTTATATGAAAAGTGGACAATTTTATTTTCATTATTCTTGATAGCTATATTCGCTATTTTTGACTTAAGCCTCTTTTTCCTTCCTGAGCTGTTAATAATTTTAACCTTCAGATCCTGGTAAACTAATGCAAAAGTTCCTTTGGCATTGCCGCTTTGCACTTCCATGTTTATCGATGGAACAGAAACGGTTCCTGACCTCAGCTCGATATCTGAGAATTTCGTAATACTGTTAAATTTTGTAACATCAATAGTAGCCAACTTTCCCTTAAGGGCGAAATCAAAAGACTTTCTATACAGCGGATATCTTATCACGATATCCATCACTCCCTGATTCATGATTGTAGATTGAATGTTAAATACTGAGCCGGAAGGATCTCTATTCAGATTGGAAAGATTTTTTATTTTTAATTGTATTTTATTGAAAGTAAGTTGTCCCTGTCTTTTATTTTTTTCATCAAAAATTTCAAAAATAATATCACTGTTTATCAATTCAAACTCATTTATATTTAAGGATAAGCCTAATTCTTTAAGTAGTTCATTGGGCATTTTCCTCATCTTGGACTGAGAATTTTTTATATTTTCATTATTGTAAATTTTAAGCTTCATACCTGAAACCTTTAGCAACTGCATTTCCAACGCAGTGCCCGCAATCAGCCTGTGAAAGTTCACAGATACTCCTTCAATCTTCTCGATATTGTTATCAAACGTTATAGATTCCTCTGATTTTTTATTCATATGTGAAACAGAACAGCCATTTAGGTAAATTTTCCCATCACCTGTATAAGCTTTCAGATTTTTCACTTTCAGTTCAACGTGCTGAGGAAGCGCTCTTATCAAAAAGTTCTTAACTCCAAAATCTACTTCTCCCCAATAATTGCTTGTTTTAATTGTTTCAGTACTTATTGCGATATCTTTTGCCAGCATTAGTATATCTTCTGCAGCCTGTTCAACAAGGCCTTTTGAAGTATAAACCTTTAAGCTAACCTTCCCTTCTTTTAAACCGAATGATTTTATGCTTAAGCTGTTGCTTATATATGGCAAAAACTTTGTCAGCATATCTCCGATACTCACAGAGCTGCTATTTCCAGTAATAGTAGATGTAAAATCAATATCCGGGGTCTGGAAAAAAAGTTGTCCGATTTCGATTTTATTCTCTTTAAAAAAGAGTGGAAAATCTATTTTGTATGCCTTTATAAATTTTACCTTCGCTTTATATCTTTCTTTATTCGATTCTTTTAATGGAGTAACATCGACACCATACATACCTAATAAGGAATCTTCATAACTGCCATGAAATTGCTTTACTGAAATTTCAAATAAGCTGTCACTTTGTACAAGTTTATAGTTTCCTATATTAAATTTTACTTTTGTAGTAAAAAGAGCATTTCTGGAAGCTCCGGTATCTATGCGAATATCGTGCATATCAAGAAAAATACTGTCAGCATTCTGCTTAGTAGTTCCGCCTTTTCCTTTTAAATCAACGGCAAGAGCGCCTCTGTTAATTTTAAGCTCATCGATATTTAGAGACCCTGCAAAACTTGCGACAATGCCTGGTACTACATCCAGAAAACTGTAACGGGCTACTTCAATTGTATCTACAGGGATATTTCCTTTAAAAGAGAAATTAGGATCCTGTATTTCAATTCCGTCTACCTTTAATGCACGGTCCAGTATATAAGTCAACCACTTGACATTTTTGACAGTTATCTTTTCTGCTCTTACCTCTACTGCCGAATGATTTCCCTGAGGATTTTCAAGTCTGATTTTTCTCAGAATCATAGTATCTTGAAAGATGTGTACATTACCAATTTGTGCATTTCCTTCTAACGGCATAAGATTAAACATGTCAAACTCTAGCAAATAAAGTCCTCCAGAGGATTGATGTACAGAGTCTATAATTTTTTTCTTTACTATTGGAGTGATAAAAATATTAACAATTAAATAAATCAATGACCAGAAAATGACAAGCCCTGACACCATTATTCCCAAAGCTTTAAAAAACTTTACTGCTTTTCCCTGTTTATTTAGCTGATCACTCATGTACTATGGCTATAGAGGTCTAACCTTTACCCGAAGAAACTGTTTATCTGGCGCTGAGATTTAAATATTTCGAAATGATAGCTCTACTCATCTACCCAAAAAAAATCGATAAAAAGTTTGTAAAAGAATATGCATCAAAGAGTAAAACAGGGATTAATAGCAGATATGGGATTCTGAAAAGGAGCAATATCTGTAATAAAGTCAAAATGTATTATGGCAATGCTGGTTATAAAACCAATAAAAAATTCTCCGACACAAAGGATAAGTTTTCTCTTTGGCAAAAATAGAAATTACAAGGAGAGCGTGGAAGCCAGTAGAGAGAGTGTGAGTGTGAGAGGGAGTGTGAGAGGGAATTTGAGTGAGAGAGTATGAATGAGTATGAGTGGGTGAAATAAAAATAAAAGCCCATCCGGGGAGGGTGGGCTTCAAAGTAAGTAAGGGATGAGTTTGCTATTAAGGTTAAACTAAGGAAACATTTACAGCGTTGGGCCCTTTCTTACCCTGTTTTACCTCAAACCGAACCTTGTCATTTTCTCTGACCTGGTCGATCAGTCCACTAGCGTGAACAAAAATTTCTTCTCCGGATTTTTCATTTTTAATAAAACCATATCCTTTGGAATTATTGAAGAACTTTACAGTCCCTTGTAACATTGAAAGTTGTAGCATTGATATTAGATTTTAATAATGCTACATCAACCCAAACGTAGCCAGATTGTTTAGTAGAATTTAACTTTTTTTTTCTAATCACATTTTTCTGTAACTCCTTTGTCTTTCACAAGAGACATAAAACCCTCAAAATCATAAAGATCCTTATCCAACAAATGTGAGGGTGATACATTTTTCAAGGCATTAAAAATAACTTCTGTTCTGTCTGTATATTCTTTTTCCCAATTCTCCAGCATTTTTTTAATTACCTGCCTCTGCATATTTTGCTGCGACCCACAAAGATTACATGGAATAATCGGATAAGCCTTTGCAACAGAATACTTTTCGATTTCTTTTTCCTTACAGAAAGCCAATGGTCTGATCACAATATGCTCTTGGTTATCAGTTTTGTATTTTGCTGGCATTGCTTCCATTTTTCCACTAAAGAAAAGATTCAGGAAGAATGTCTCAATAATATCTTCTCTGTGGTGCCCTAATGCAATCTTTGTTGCTCCCAGTTCTTTTGCTGCTGTGTATAAAGTACCTCTTCTTAATCTTGAACAAAGTGTGCAAAGCGTTTTTCCTTCAGGAGTTTTTTCTTTAACAATTGTGTAAGTATCACGCTCTATAATTTTGAAGGGTACACCTACACGAGAGAGATATTCAGGGAGAATGTGTTCCGGAAAATCAGGTTGTTTCTGATCGAGGTTAACTGCTATTATTTCAAAGGAATATTTTCCATTTTGCTGAATATGCATAAGGATATCCAACATGGTATAACTATCCTTTCCTCCAGAAAGACATACCATAATCTTATCCCCGTCTTCAATCATTTTATAGTCCTCTATCGCGTTCCAAACAGCTTTTCTAAGCTTCCTTTCGAGTTTTTCGAATTCAAAATCCTGATTTTCCATATTTCAAAGCAAAACTAAATGCAAAGTTTCTAAAATAGTCTTGCTTAACCAACTTTTTATACAGATTAATCAGTTACCTTACGACTAACCCCTCAAAATCAAGCTCATCAGCTTTGTCTAAAATCAATGAGGAGATGTTTTAAAAAATAAATTAAAAATCGTGCCGCATCCCGGTTCACTTTGCACTTCAATTTTTCCGTTATTTTTCTCCATAATACTTTTTACAAGATATAGTCCGCCTCCCAACCCCTCTTCAATATTATGAGCTTTTTTGAAGACCTGAAAAATCCTTTTATGATCTTTAGGGCTTATACCTATCCCATTATCACAAAAGCTTAGCAAAAGATTTCCTTTTTTTATTTGTGTTTTAATTACAATCCTGACATTTTTTCCCGGAGTTCTGAATTTAAATGAATTTAAAAGAAGATTTAACATTACAGATTTCAATTGCTTTTTTGGAAAATGTACTGTTGATATTTGAAATTCTCTTTCTACATTAAGGTTGATATCGGATAATTCCGGATACAAATCATCCAACACTTCATCTAGAACATCAGAAAAATTTATAGACTGCTTTCGTTCAATCAAATCTGTATTATAAATTTCAGAAATTTGAATCAGAAATTCAATTGTCTTTTTTATCTGGGTCAATGATGCAGTAAGCATCTGAATAAGCACCTCTGCTTCCCCTCTGTCACTGGCAATCTCTAACATCATCTCCTTAATCAACCCTTCTATATTTGAAACCGGAGCTTTTAATTCAATATAAACTTTATTGATGAAGTCATCAAGTTCCGAATAAGCCATCTTTAGATTATTATCTTTTGCTTCCAGCTCTATGAAGGACCTTTCCATACTTGTACTGATCAGACTTTTATCATCAAAACCTGCTGGAGTAGTTGCTTTCTGATCCAGGGCTTTTTTAACAGCTTCAATTTCCTGCTGACGAAGTGCAAAAAAATCTTTTAATATCAATCCTTCCTGCACTGCATAGAAATGGTTCATCTCTCTTATTACTTCAGAAATTTTATTAATGTCTGTTGAATAAAATATTAAGTATTCTATAATAGAACTTTTTAAAACATTTACTCTTAATGAGAATTTTTCTACCTGCGCTTCCTCGAATTCATAAAATTTATTTATTTGAATATTATCACCGGTGTAAATGGATTTGAGATACTGTTCCATTGCTGTGCGAAGGCAATAAAAGTCATTCTCGGGTAGGTCATGATAATAAAGTCTGAGGAAATGATCTTTATCAGAAACTATTTTTTTGGAATATTCTACAGTTATATGATCCAGGTAATTTTTATATAGATAGAAAGCAAAGTCTCTGAAATGAGTATAAACCATTAGATCATTTATTATTTAATAAGAAAAAGTACCCCCATTATAAATCCTTAACAACTGTGATATTCTTTAATTGTTACTTTTAAAACAGTAAATTTTAGAATAAAAAAACTATCCGAATAAAGTTTCTTCCGGAAGATAAAACCCAAGCTTTTCTACCTCCTTTCTTGTATTTTTATAGTTGCTATGTAAAATAGATTTTATGCCAAGCTTTCCCGCAATTGCTGTCATTAGTTCCCGTTCTTCAATGTACAATACTTCGCTGGCATCGGAACCTGAAATATCAAGCGCTATTCTGTAAAACTCTGGATCAGGCTTGCATAGCTTCAGGTAAGAGGATGAAATAAATGAATCAACTAACTCATGAAGCTTGAATTTTTTAATTCTAAATTCATTGAGTTCGCGTCCTTCATTATTGAGGGCTACTATTTTCAATCTGAAATGTCCCCTTAAAAATTTTATATATTTGATCATATCCTCATTTGCCTTTGATTGTCCAAAGACAAAATCTTTATATTCATCACATCCGAAATTTCTATCCGTAAAAAAAACGACGTACTTAATATATTCATCCAGACTGAACTTTCCACAATAGTATAAAGATGCCACTTCTGAATGTCTGAATAAAACTTCGTCTCCCTCTATTCCAAAATAGTTTATTGAATCTTTCACACACTTGCCATCCCAACTATTGGATAACAATACCCCTCCAATATCAACAAAAATAGTTTTTATAACAGGCTGTGATTGTTGCATTAACTTTAGGAAATCTGAATCATTCATTTGGTTAACTTTTGTTCCGTAGGAAGATTTGATTAAGAACTAACATCAATTTAAAAACCTGATTTTTATCGAAATGTTACCAGTTGAAAGGTGTAATTATGCAATTGGTTTTCAATTGTCATTATGCTTTTACTGTAAAATAAAAAACTGATCCTTTTCCGACTTCTGATTTTAGCCCTATTGTTCCGCCATTTTCTTCTACTATCTTTTTCACTATAGATAAACCCAGTCCTGAGCTACTGATGCCTGGGTCATCATGGGCAATAGTAAATTCATTAAAAAGTTTACTTTGATATTCCGATCCTATTCCTCTCCCATTATCAGAAACGGAAAATTGGTAATATTCATCCTGTCTTTTGCAATCAATAATTATAAGTCCTTCCGGTTTATCCATATATTTAATAGCATTGCTGATCAGATTCAGAAAGACCTGAAGAAGGGATACCTGGTGGTATTGAACAGTATTGGGAAGATTTTTTGTGATCTCTATTTTAATATTTTCCGGTGGATGGAGATTATCAATAATATGATCGACAAGATCATAAACTTTAACAGGCTCTTTCATTTTATACTCTTGTCTTGCAGACTTAAGCACACCATCAATAAGGTTTTTCATATCAAGAGATTTTTCTTTGATCATTTTAAGCATTTCATTACCCTGGTCATCCAGAGGTTTATTCTTATAATCCTCTTTTACAAAATCCGCCAGAGGCATAATAGAGCTCAAGGGTGCCTTCAGATCATGAGAGATAACATAGGCATATCTTTCAAGTTCATGTATCTTACGCTCAAGTTTTTCTGTCATTTCATTGAATGTTTCTCCTAAGAGACCAATTTCATCATCAGATTTTATTTCAACTCTTTCGGAAAGTTCTCCATCATTGATCAATTGGGCCGTCCTGGTTAGCTTTTCTATAGGTTTTCCGATATAGCGACCAATGATATATGCAGGTACCGTAAGAAAAATCACTATAAATAAATTTAATAGAATGAGGATGTCTGAAAGTTCTTTTACAGGTTTTAACGCTTCTTCTTTGCTTATCTGTGTCACAAGCCCCCACCCCATGTCTTTTATAAACCTTGCGGCAGCAAATACTTTTTCCCCTTTATAATTATGTATGTCATACAATATGCCTGATTTTCCCTGAAGGGCTTCTTTGATGGCTGTACCATCAAAATCGTTGCTATATTTCATTGTCGTACTCCTGTCATGTCGGAGTGGCACCAGATAAACAACTGCGCTATCCTGTTTTTCACCAAGTAAGGTTTCTCCTGTTTTTCCCAATCCAGTTGAATCATCCATTATTTCCATAAGATCATCACCATTCATATTTGAAAGGACTACTCCCATCATGATGCTGTCTTCATTAAATATAGGAGCAGATATATAAAAACTCAGCCTATTATTTTCATCATAGGAAAACATGTTAAAAAAAATCTTATTTCTCTGAGCCAGCAGGAAAGCTTTCTTTTGTATAACTGAAATTGACGGCAGTGTATCAGGCCTTGTAGAAAAAAGTAAATGGCCGGTGCTGTCCATTATACTGATTTCATTTACTGTCGGGAATTTTTCATTCAGCAAATCAATAGAACTAAAAAAATCTTTATCGAATTTTTTTAGTTCAAAAGCATCTTTAAAGAGTTCCATTCCTGATATGAAACGAATAAGATATATGCGTCTTTGGATAAACTGATTTATATCGATGAACTTGGCCTCCGCAATGGACTCAAGTTGACTTTCTATCTGGTTGACAAATGTTCTTCTTACATTTAATGAGTATATGAAATATAATAAGGTAATCAGTATAACTGCGGCGAAAAAAATGATAAGGGATAACTTGTATTTTATTTTCATCCTATATAAGAATCTCCCGTTAGCGAAAATATTTTGTTTTTTTCCTTTGACCGCTATAAGTTAGACTGACAGTTTTCTCTCAATAAATAACTTCGATATCGTTTTTTCCGGTAAAAAGCTTCCAGTACTCCTCACCTATTTTGTCAGGATTATATTTTTCATCGTCAGGCCGGACGATACCGCTGATTGTAATGGTTCCCACATATATCCTTTTTGCTAGCAAAGCATGATTAAGAGAGACAGCCAGATTTCTTATTCCGGCTTTACCAATTGCCAAGGAGCCATACTGGGGTATGGGATGAATGGATAATCCACCACCTGTAAGCAAAATACTTCCTGACCCTGGTTCCATGTCAGGAATAACATATTTTACTGCAGTAATTACGTTTGCTACATTAATTTTAAAATCCTCTGTAAGTGATTCAGAAGTTTCATTGAGAATGCTGGAAGCTTTTAATCGTGCGGCATTATAAACGAGGACCTGCGTTGCTCCGATGAGTTCTTTTATCTTCTTTAGTGCAGCTTCTATTTCCTCCGGTAAGGAGGCGTCTGCAACAGCATAGCCTGCATCAATCCCTTCATTTTGTAGCTCCTGTACAAGTTTTTTAAGTTTATCTTCGGTTCTGGCAATAAGTGCGACCGTATAGCCTTCTTTTCCAAACTTTCTTGCTACACCAAGGCTCACGCCTTTACCTGCTCCGATAATCGTAACCACTTTTTTCATTATGCTGAAGAAGATTTATTCTTTCAGATAATAAAAAAACAATGTTTTTGTTTAAACAATCACCTACTTATTGATTCTGTTCCTTAAGAGCTACAGGATAACATGGAGCAGCCTGCCTTTTGAATTGCCCATTCCGGGCGTTTCATGAAAAACTCGTCAAAATCTCTTGAATAAGGATTTTTCATAGCAAGCTGAAGTTTCAGGAATAATTCATTCTCTCCACGTTCCAATTCCTCTATCGCCTTATGAAGAAGATAATTCCTTAAAATATAACGGGGATTATTTGCAGCCATTTTCTTTAAAGATTCCTCCCTGGATATAGTGTTGGCCGCTGCTCTCTCCCTCCAGGCTTCAATTGATTGTAAAAAGGACGTTCTTGCATCCGAAGATAATTCCTTATAAAAAGCTTCCCGGAAGTGTTCAACAATATCCTCATCTGTTATTTTATCTGACTTCAGCTCTGCAAGCAACTGATAAAAAATAGTCATATCGGGCTCAACTGAAGAAAGCATTTGTTCGAAACGATTGATAAAATCAAGATCAGAATCCAACACCTTATCCAGTCCCAGTTTGTTTCCCATCATGGCATAATATTTCTGCCAGAATATATTTTCATAACTTTCAACAGCTTCCACTAAAGCTTCTTTAGTTTCAAAGAGAGGAACCAACGCATTGGCAAGACAACCTAAATTCCAATAGGCTACGGATGATTGGTTTCCGAAGGCATATCTTCTACCCGGAAGGTCTGTAGTATTTGGGGTAAATTCAGGATCATAATTATCAAGGAAAGAATAAGGACCATAGTCGATAGTCAGGCCGAGAACTGACATGTTATCTGTATTCATAACCCCATGAACAAATCCCACTCGCAGCCATTCAATTATTAGTTGGGCAGTTTTTTCAACAACCTCTTTAAGCCATCTGATAACTCTGTCTTCTCCTTTAATATGAGGGTAATAGCGATCGATTGTCCAATCCACAAGTTTGATTAAATTGGCAACATCCTTTCTCGCAGCAAGCATTTCGAAATTTCCGAAACGGAGAAAACTCGGAGCAACCCTCATTACAATGGCCCCTGGCTCATACTGAGGATTTCCGTTATAAAACATATCCCTCATCACCATATCTCCGGTTGTAACAAGTCCCAGTGCTCTTGTAGTAGGTACTCCAAGATAATACATTGCTTCACTCATCAGAAATTCTCTTACTGATGATCTCAGAACGGCTCTTCCATCAGCTCTTCTGGAATAAGCTGTTGGTCCTGCACCTTTTAGCTGAAACTCCCAGCTATCCCCATTTAAAGTCTGCCATTCACCTAATGTGATTGCCCGACCATCTCCAAGCTGTCCTGCCCAGTTGCCAAACTGGTGACCGGCATAGCAGGCGGCATAAGGATACATGGTAGGTGTTATAAGATTTCCCCCTAAAATTCTCACATCATCTTCAGAAAGAATTTCAACACCTAATTGATCGGCAAGGTCATCTGACCAACCGATCAATTGAGGATTTTTAACAGGTGTAGGAATCGCTTTACTGTATAGCACTCCGGGAGTCTGTCTGGAAGTAAGATCTCCACTATGATCTCCATTAAAGGAGTTTACAAAATCTTTATTATATTTTTTCGAACTTAAACTATCCATGGATTCCCCCGGCTTTACTTTCTTTTCTCTGAAAACAAAAATCAGAAGCTTTTCATTGGTTTATTTCGCTTTCTTTTCAGGGTTTTTTACAGGAAAACCTCTTTTCTTCATCAATGCATCAATTTTTGGGTCTCTGCCTCTGAAACCACGGTAACCAATCTCAGGATCAATTGTATTACCTACAGAAAACACATATTTATTAAGCCTTGAAGCTACATTTTTATCATAAGGCCCCTTAGCTTCTGTAAAGGCCTGGTATGCGTCAGCTGTAAGTACATCAGACCAGAGATAACTGTAATACCCTGCAGAATAGCTATCACCACTGAAAATATGTGCAAACTGAGGTGTACGGTGACGCATTACCAATTCCCTTGGCATTCCCAGGTCCTTTAAAGTAGCTGCTTCAAATGAGTCAGGATTTATTTTCGGAAGCTCGGACAGATGAAGCTTCATATCTATCAAAGCACTGGCAAGGTACTCTGTTGTAGCGAAGCCTTGATTGAAAGTTGAAGCCTTCTTTATTTTTTCTGCAAGAGTGGATGGAATCGGTTTTCCTGTCTGATAATGAAGAGCAAAGCGTTGTAATACCTCAGGAGTAGACAACCAGTGTTCTAGTAGTTGCGATGGGAACTCTACATAATCACGAACTACGTTTGTACCGGAAAGCGAAGGGTAAGTAACATTGGAAGAAAGGCCATGCAAAGCATGTCCAAACTCGTGGAATAAAGTAACAGCATCATCCCATGAAATTAAAATAGGTTCTCCTTCTTTTCCCTGAACGAAATTGGAGTTATTGGAAACAATTGTAGTAACATTCCCGATTAGTTTCTGCTGATCTCTGTATGCATTCATCCATGCTCCTGACCTTTTGCCTTCACGAGCAAAAGCATCGAAATACCAGTATCCGACATGAGCCCCTGTTTTCTTATTTTTAACTTCCCAGACACGTACATCAGGATGGTTTACAGGAATATTTGAAACTGGAGAAAATTCAAAGTCAAAGAGCTCACCGGCAACCCAGAACATACCTTCACGGAGTTTTTCCAGCTGAAGATATTGTTTAACTTCCGTCTGGTCCAGGTCATAGCGGGCTTTTCTTACCTTTTCAGCATAGTATCTGTAATCCCATGGTTCAATCTTAATATTAGCACCTTCTTTGTCTGCAAGAGCCTGCATATCTTTGACCTCTTCGTGAACTCTGGCCACTGCCGGAGTCCATACTGCTTCCATTAATTCAATAGTGCGCTCAGGAGTTTTAGCCATAGTATTTTCCAGGCGCCAGTGTGCATGTGTTTTAAATCCAAGCAAATGCGCTCTTCTTGCTCTCAGCTGAAGGATTTCGGTAATAATGGCATTATTGTCATTTTTATCCCCATTGTCTCCCCTGTTTATGAACATCTTCCAGACCTTTTCCCTTAGCTCTCTGTTAGATGAATAAGTAAGAAAAGGATCTACCGAAGATCTTGTATTTGTGATTACCCATTTTCCTTTTTTCTTTTTGGCTGCCGCATTAGCTGCTGCATCTATAAGTGACTGGGGAAGTCCAGCCAGATCTTCTTCCTTTTCAATAACCACTACTTGCTCTGATTCATCTGCCAGAAGGTTCTGGCTAAACTTAGTAAATAAACCTGCAAGCTTTTGATTGATCTCGGAGACTTCTGCCTTAGCTGCAGGGGATAAAGCAGCTCCTGCACGGACAAAGTTTGTATAGTATAACCAGGTGAGTCTTTGTTGCTCAGGTGTAAGTTTTTTCTTTTCAGGAGCATTATAGACAGCTTCAATTCTTTTGAATAATTTCTCATTCTGAGTTATTTTATCATAAAATGCAGCCATGACCGGCTCCATCTCCTGCTCTACTGACTGGAAGGCTTCATCGCTCATTGTTGAACTCCAAATACCGTATATCGTTTGCACCCGGATGAGTGTCTGACCGGTTTTTTCCATTGCAGCAATGGTATTCTCGAAAGTAGGTTTTTCGGGATTTGAAGTAATACGATCTATTTCAGAAAGATTTTCCGCCATGGCAGCTTCCAGTGCAGGCTTAAAGTTTTCAGTTTTCACCTTATCCAAAGGAGGAAGTCCGCCATTAGGTCCTTCCCATTTTTTTAGCAAAGGGTTATTATTTACCGCAGTATCTACAGGGGTGAAATTAGATGTTAATGACATATCAGGACGGTTTAAAACTGTTTCAGAAAGAGCAGGAAAGCTGCTCACAGCTGTTGCGCAGAGAAATGACGCGTAAATTACCTTATGAATCATATTAAATACTTTAGAATATGTTAGGTTATACAATCGATTAAAAGTACAAAATTTAATCGGGATTAAGCATTTTTAAAGTAATCTGTACTTATCAATGTTTAGAATTTTATAACAAGGTTATGGATTATTATGATGAACAGGATTTCCCAAGGCCTAATGAGTAATTGCTTCAACTGATTCCTGCATTAAGATATTTCTATATAGATTGTTTGTTAAAGTAAGGTCTTTTATCAAAATTATAATGCTATACCTACCACTATAAACCAGCAATTTAAGTTCAATAATCTTCTGAGTCAAACCTTAATGAACAGACCGGGATTGAATCCATTATACGCATCATTGATATACCCATGAGGATTACAAATGATTTGTGTATCACCAATTTTATAAAAGGAAGGTGCATGTATATTACCATGTATCCAGTATTCAGGTTGATATTTAAAAATCAGGTCATCGAGATTAGAGGCATACGCGGAGGAAACAATATTTTCTTTTAACCTTTCCGGTAGTGATTTTATTGAAGGTGCATGATGGCTTATAACTATATTTTTCTTTGATGAGGAGGTTCCCAGGCTTTCTTCCAGCCATTTTAAGGAAGCTTTATGAATTTTGTAAGTATCTATAGTCCTCAGTTTTGAGTATGATGGGTCTCTGCGAATCAGCTTATAATCATTCATTTTGCTCTGAACCAAACCTCCCGTATAGCGGGGATTCCCAAACAATTCAAAATCTGTCCAGAGTGTCGCTCCATGAAATGTAATTCCATCCAATTCTATTGAATTATTTTCCAATACATGTACATGAGTATTCTTTGCAACGTCTTTAATTTTATTTAACGTTTTGGGGTAACTGCCTTTGTAATATTCATGATTACCTAAAACATATATGACGGGAATCTTTATCTCAGAAAGAATCCACTGAATGCCTTTTATACCCAGACTTACATCGCCTGCTAAAATTAGCAGATCGGCTTTATCAAATTCAATTTCGCTACGCCCAAACTCCTGATGCAAATCACTTGCAACTTGTATTTTCATTTCATCGCTAAATATCAAAAAGTAAATTCTTCCAGATCCACATATTTGTCAGCTACTATTGCAAAGATATCTCCCTGTATGAGTTCTCTGTTCTTTTCTGCTCTGAAAACTAATATACCATCTGTGTCTGCGTTAAGCTCTATCTGAACTTTATTGGTTTCACAAGATACCAGCTTTTCATTTTCTCTAATGTGATCGCCTATCTTTTTCTTCCAATGCGTTATTTTAACTACCATATTAGCATTTTTTGAAATTGAAGGTAGTAGAATAAATTTGAAATGAATATTGTGATACTGTTCGCTTAACCTTTTTTGGACATCATTCAAATAAGGTTCTCATTCTTCAGGATTCTTGTCTTTAAATGGCTTTTTGCGGGATTTAAAGAATTCAAACATATCGATTATATATTGCTTCGTCTTTCATTGCTGAAATTTAATTTACACAGAGACTTACAGAGGGGCACAGTAAAAAATAAATATCCTGTCAATCTAAGTCCATTGCTATATTTCATCAACCTCTATATCCGGTTCCCTTCTCTCTAATCATGAAATCTGGACATAAATATGTTTCCTGAACAAACCTATCATTTTTTTCCATAACGTCCATGTACTGAACCTTGTCCTGTACGTTTAAATATTCCTGCTTAATATTTCTAAAGCATAACATGGAACCAAAAAATTGCTGGCCAGCCACACTGTAATCACCATAAGCACAACCAAAACAACATTTCAGCTTATATTCGGGAGTAAGCTTTTCCTTTATCTTAACCAATCCACTCTCGAAATCCTGAATATCAGTAGTCTGGAGATCTTTATCATTTAATGATATACTTAAAACAGCGGAGGTCTTATAGGTATTATATTTATCACTAAGATTAGGATTATCAAGATTTATCTGAATTTCTAACTCCGTCAAAATCTCCTTTTCTCCTGTTATTAAAATTAATGGCAATTTGAAATCCAGCCGACAGTCAGTAAGTTCATTAAAGTCATTAAGGGTATATCGTTCAGACGGCAAGCTTTCATTTTCTATTGTGAAATCATCCATAAAGCGGCTTATGAAAATTGTACCATCCACTTCAAGTATCAATTCCTCCCCCGTATTTTGAATTAAAGCTTCAATAGTTCCTTTATTGTCTGTATATCTTGCAGGAGACTTCATATATAATTCCCGTTCATTAAAACAATTTTTGAATTAGAGAGCAGTACATAAATAAATTAACTGCTTCAGACAGAATTTAGTAAACAATTTCTTTATTTTTGACACATCCAATGATAAATATTAATTTAAAATAGTATCCATCTGGCTTTGTCTGATCTGATTTTCCTGAAAGTTAAGAGCTTCCGAAAAAAAGATCATATCATCAAGTATTCAAAACTATTAACATTAAAATGAAAGTTTCAGGTTTTACAATCATAAGAAATGCTATTAAGTATGATTTTCCTATTATAGAGGCAATAACCTCTATACTGCCAATCTGTGATGAATTTGTTGTGGCAGTTGGAAAATCAGAAGATGCTACTTTAGAACTTATCCAATCTATCAATTCTCCTAAAATAAAAATTGTAGAAACTGTATGGGACGAGTCTTTAAGAGAGGGCGGAAAAGTGCTTGCAGTGGAAACCGAAAAAGCATTTCATGCCGTTTCTCCTGACTCTGACTGGGCTTTTTATATCCAGGGTGACGAGGTACTGCATGAAAAGTACCTTCCTGAAGTTAAAGCAGCAATGGAGAGATATAAAGACGACACAAAAGTTGAAGGATTAATATTTGGATATATCAATTTTTACGGGTCATACAGCTATATCGCTGATTCAAGGAAGTGGTCAAAAAATGATATCAGAATAATAAGACCAGATAGGTCCATCAGATCATACAAAGATGCTGTGAGCTTCAGAAAAGATAATGGAGAAAAATTAAAGGTAAAAAAAGCGGGTGATGCCATCATGTATCACTATGGTTGGGTAAAGCCTCCGGACGCACAGCTCGAGAAGAGAAGAAATTTCGAGAAGCTATGGCATGGAGATGAAACCGTAAGCAAAATGTTTGATAATAAAACAGAGTTTGACTATTCTCAGATAGATTCACTTTCTCATTTTAACGATACACATCCAGAGGTTATGAAAGAAAGAATTAACAGAGTAAACTGGACATTCTCCTTTGATCCGACCAAAGGCATCAAGCTAAGTCCGAGATTAAGAATACTTAATTTTATATACAGAACTACAGGCTGGAATATAGGTGAGTTTAAAAATTATACTTTATTGAAATAATCATTCAACTATATAAATAAAAAAATCCCCTCCTAGATTCATTCCTGGAGGGGATTTTTTTATTCTGTCTTTTGATAATTAAACATCCAGTTGATACCGAATTTATCTTTGAAGCTACCATAATAAGCTCCCCAGAACATATCTGCCAAAGGCATGGTCACTTGCCCTCCTTCAGATAGTTCCTTAAATATTCGCTCTGTTTCCTCTCTTGATTCTGGCTCCACATTGATGTGCATGTTATTTCCTTCCACAAGCTTGAATCCCATGCTTTCAGGAGCATCTGTAGCCATCAAAACATGTCCACCCAAAATTGTCAACTCCGCATGAATGATAAGCTTCTTATCTGCTTCACTCATAGGTGGAGCCCCTGCAGGCAGTTCAATATCTCCGAATCTTCGCAGACCATCTCCTGTCAATCTTCCATTAAATACTTTTTGATAAAAGTTAAAAGCTTCTTCTGTCTTTCCTGGAAAATTCAGATAAGTGGTAACTCTGGCTTTATTACTTGTTTTATTTTCTTTGCGAAGACGGAATTGTGTACTAAGATAATGATCAAGATTCTCAAGCCCTGCTGTGAAGCCTTCTTGAAAGCCCATTTTTATTGTAGCTTCCAGATCTTCCAGCTTATCATAACTAATCTCTATGTTTACTGTTGTCGTTTCCTCGGTTTGCTTAAATATATTAGACCATGTAGATCTTGGAAAATCTTTATTTATGACTCCATTCTCATCGCAAAATGCATCCAGAAGAACAAACTGCTTCTCAGGTTTTATCGTTTTATAATCAGCTCTGGACCAATGCCTTTCCCCTTTAGGTCCAATCATGCAATAAAGCCACATGCCGCCTTCTCTGAAGTCCATGGATTTGGTTTCGGCTATGTATGGATGTGGAGCCCACCACTGATCAAGTAGTTCACTTTCGGTCCATGCGGACCAGACCATAGCTAGAGGAGCATCAAACTCTCTTTCAACTTTGATTTTATTATTGGCCTTATCAACATTGAAATTCATTAATAAAGTGTTCTTCATTTTTTATCGGATTTAAGTTTGGCTAATACATTGTCAAGCTGGTTAAAACGCTTCTCCAGCAATCCCCTGAACTGCTGAAGCCATTTATCAATTTCCAGCATTTTATCAGGGTTAATGTGATAATAAATTTCTCGCCCTTGTTGTTCCTGTTTTAACAATTCACATTCAACAAGAATCTTAATATGCTTGGATACAGCCTGTCTGCTGCTGTCAAAATGTTCAGCAACAGCATTTGGCGTTAAAGCCTGGACGGCAATCAGGCATAAAATTGCCCTTCTGGTCGGATCAGCAATTGCCTGAAAAACATCTCTTCTCATTTTCTATTCTTTCTTTTTGCAACTAATCGGTAGCAAATATATGTGCAACTATTCGATTGCGCAAATAATTTCTAAGTTTTTTTGGGTTATTTAACTTTTCGCAATTCAAATTTTAGTTTCTATAATAGGCAGGAATTACGCCACAAATTACTTTTGAGGCCGATAAAAAAAAGAGAATTAAGTTATACAAACCTTTATTATTAACTGCACTACCTATCTTCATGTATTCCTGCGACACAATGCTTTCATTGGAATATCTAGTCTGCAATAAATCGGACCATCCTGTTAAATTAAAAATTCATGAATACCAGCCAGCCATATTCGATTATAGAGATGATACACATTAGTTTTAAATCCTGGAGAAGTAATCATAGTTTCAAGCAAGGAAAGAATAGGTTTTCTCTGGGAAACTAAAAAGATTTTCAAAGAAAATCAGGAGTTGATAACCTTGAAATGATATACAATGATTCTGTTATTCCACTTGATAAAAGACCGGACAAGTGGAAATATAAGGATAGCAAAAGCCTTTTCTATATTTATTGATTGATAACCTTATCTGCCTTGGTCTGATTTTTATAATGGACTCCTAATTCATCAATTGTATATCCTTTAGGATATGAATCTACTGTTCTGCGGGTCCTTAACACAGGCTTCCTTCTTGCGGGCATAAACTTAAGAACAAATTTTCTTAAATTCATACCTGCATTAACTAAACCAACAATAACCGGTGATGGCTTCTTTAACCTCAATGCATTTAATAATGGTTCATCCATCAAAGCATACATAAATGGTCTGCACATCCCCCACATAAACTTCGGAAAGAACCAACCAAGCATAAGATTAACAGTCGCATCAGCTACCTTCCTTCCTCCTTCTGTATATCCGAAGTTAGCCCTTTCATAAGCGATATTCATTTCCAGCATTGCGCCAAAGGTTTCAGGTATATCCTTTATCCCCATCCTCACTCCTATTTCATACCAGATTTTATGTCCTGCAATGTTTTCTTGGTTTGTAGCTTTTCTGTATCCGAATCTCTGATTCCATCTATATGGTTCCATCACAAAAGTTGAAAGTACATAGCGCATGTCTTCATTTGAAATTTTAAACCTGCCATGCATTCCATTAACTCTTGCCAGGGCAGCTTTGCCTCTTTCACTGTCATACCCATGTTCAATGATTTCACTTAATAAAAGATCTGTATCATCATAACGTTTCTGGGTTCTGTATTCAAACTCTCCTGTATGATAGAGTAAATTGCCTATAGCTGGTATAGCAAATGTTCTGAATAATGCAAATTCCAGTGCT
Organism: Sporocytophaga myxococcoides; assembly: GCF_000775915.1. Taxonomy (NCBI): domain Bacteria; kingdom Pseudomonadati; phylum Bacteroidota; class Cytophagia; order Cytophagales; family Cytophagaceae; genus Sporocytophaga; species Sporocytophaga myxococcoides. The sequence goes on along the minus strand of NZ_BBLT01000005.1, from coordinate 84,224 downwards.
CTGGTGTTATCCCAAGGAAAATCATAAAAAGAATTAAGATGGACAATCTTCAGATGATCCCTGATAGGATCCAGATTTAATATTTGTCTGAGTATTTTTTTGCGATTCATTATTTTCACAGAATGAAAAAAAACAATATTTTACTTAAATAGCTCAAGCTACACTCCTATTATATTTATTCCTGTATTCTGCCGGAGACAAGCCTGTAATCTTCCTAAAGACTTCTCTGAATGCTTTATCATCTGCATATCCGACATCCGTCATAATTTCAAAAATTGACTTGCGGCCTTTTTCAAGTTCTTTTTTAGCTGCTTCTACTTTTACCCTTTGAAGGTACTCCATTGGCGTATTGCCTGTTGCTTTGATAAACCTTCTGTCAAAGCTTCTTCTGCTTATCGCCAACTCTGAGGCCAGATTTTCAAACGAAATTTTTGCATCTATATTTTCTTCTATATAAGTCTGAGCTTTGCCGATCAGTTCATCTCCATGACCTTTTTGTATGTTAAAAATAGTAAAATGAGATTGAGCGGTTCGCTCCATATCTATCTGAAATACCTTTGAACAATATACCGCTACTGATCTGTCAAAGATCTTCTCCACAAGATAAAGAATGAGATTTAAAAAAGAATAAGCACCGCCATTGGTATAGATCCCATTTTCATCAGTAATGATTTTATCTTCCGCAACTTTTATTTCAGGAAACATCCTTTTGAACTCAACAGCTTTATTCCAATGTATAGAACAGCTTTTACCATTCAGAAGCCCAGTAGCAGCCAGCAAAAAAGCCCCGGAACAAATACTGGCAACTTCAGCGCCATTCTGATATTGCTTGTATATCCAATCAATAAGCGCTCTATTAGTATTAACAACCTTTGAAAAATCGTCTATCAAAGATGGAATAATTACCAGATTTGTCCTTTGGATAGTCCTGATATCAATGGGATGAATAGCCAGATAACTTTCATGAGCCTTCAACTCTCTCATAAAGCCAGCAATATGAATTTCAAGCCTGGATTCGTTGCCAGTCTTTATCCAAAAGTCATTTGCTCTCCGAAGTATTTCGAAAGCCCCTCCAATACTGTTCAGATTTACTCCGCAATCCGGAACAACTATCGTTATATTTTTCATATTTCTTATATCCAATATATGGAAAATAGTCCAAATTAACCATGCTTGAAGTCCATTTTGACCTTCATCAAACAAATACTCTTGTATTAGATTTGTCTGATATAATTCACATTAAAAGACAGAGATACATGAATACTAGCGATTATACAACAAGTCTACTAATTAATCAGTCCCCATCAGAGGTATACAATGCCATTAATAATATTCGCGGCTGGTGGTCAGAAGAAATTGAAGGAAGCACATACAAGCTCAATGATGTATTTATGTATCATTATAAGGATGTACATATCAGCAAAATGAAACTGATTGAATTAATTCCCGACCAGAAAGTGGTATGGCTTGTATTAGAAAACCATTTCAATTTTACCAAAGATAAAAGCGAATGGAAAGATACTAAAATCAGTTTCGAGATCACTAAAAAAGGCCCACAGACTGAACTTCGCTTTACTCATATTGGCTTAGGGCCTCACTATGAATGTTACGAAATATGCAAGGAAGCCTGGGGCAATTATATTCACAATAGTCTTCGAAAGCTCATAGAGACAGGAAAAGGAGAACCTAATCCTAAAGAAGGAGGCTTCAATGGAGAAATAGTAAAAAAGTGGAAACTTCATTCATAATCCAGTTCCCGTAAAATTATCTATACCAAGATCATTATGAAAGACCAAAGCTATACAACAGCAATCCTTGTAAACAAACCTCTGCATAAAGCATTCGAAGCGGTCAATAATGTAAGAGGCTGGTGGACTGAAAACACCGAAGGCAATTTCCATCAATTAAATGATGAGTTTGAAGTCAGATTTGGCGATGTGCATTACTCAAAACAGAAAATAACTGAGGTTATTCCAGACACTAAAGTGGTCTGGCTTGTCACAGATAGTAAGCTGAATTTTGTGAAAGATCAGAAGGAATGGACGAACACAAAGATTATTTTCGAACTTTCTGAATCAAACGGACAAACACTTGTTCGTTTTACACATGATGGTTTGGTTCCGGATTATGAATGTCACGAAGCCTGTACAGGAGCATGGAGCAGCTATATTCATGACAGTTTGAAGGAACTTATAGAAACAGATAAAGGTAAACCAGAGCCGAAGGTCGTTTAGGCTTTTATCACATCTTTGTTAAGTTAATAAAATTTAACTGCATAAATGCAGTTAAATTTTATTCAATCTCATATTTAAAGATCGGATGAACTGTATCTATTGTTTTTTCAGCATGAATCATCTCATGAATCAACCCTTCTTTCATGCCATAAACCCAGCCATGTACTTTAAGAGTCTTTTGCTCTAATGCAATTTGCACCACTTTAGTTTTGCATAAATTCTTTACCTGCTCCACAACATTAATTTCAACCAGACGATTAACCCTTTCTTCTTTTGTAGGTAACGCTTCAAGCTCATCTATATTTTTAACATAAATTTCCTTGATATTTCTGAGCCAGTTGTCAACATATCCGTATGCTATATTATCCATAGATGACTTAATACCACCACAGCCATAATGACCACATAAAATAATGTGCTTTACCTTTAGAAATTTAACAGCATATTCAAGAACACTTAACAGATTAAGATCTGTGTGAATAACCATATTGGCAATGTTTCTGTGCACAAATATTTCACCTGGGGTAGCTCCGGTTATCACCTCACATGGAACCCTGCTATCAGAACAGCCTATCCATAAATATTCGGGTGTCTGAACCTGACTTAATTTTTCAAAATAGTTTGCGTCTTTTTCTAATTGTTCAGCAGCCCATTTTCTATTTCCTTCAAGTAATTTATTATAACTTTTAATCATATGCAGATAGATGAATAATATTGGAATTGAATTTAAATTTATGACTATTCATCGAATAAATTGAGTCTTAAAATAAAATAAATAAACAACTCACTGAAAACGTGATAAATAAACCCCAAACACAAAATTTATCCACAGAAAAGATAAACGGGCACCTTGATTCATTCGCTAACTTATTCCCAAATGTTGATTTGATTTATTTTCGTATCTTGAAGTTAATATTTTAATAATCCCATTTTTGTAATTTTTAACCTTACTTAATATGAAAAATATAAGATTACTTTCCTTGCTTTTATTCATTTTAACAACTATTACATCTTGTAGTAAAAAAGGCGATCCGGGACCTGCTGGAGCTCCTGGGAATACAGGTCCTAAAGGAGAACAGGGAGAGCCCGGCACATCTAATATCATGTATTCCGATTGGTTTCTATTTGATCCTAATTCCATCACTCCTAATTTCTCATTTATAAGTATGGATCTGTCAGTCTCCAAAATTACTGATGAATTTATAAATAACGGTGGTACTGTTTTAGTCTTTTTCGGCAATAAGGCTGAAAGTGAAACTTCGGTATCTGGCATAAAACCCTTGCCTACGTGGGGCAAAGAAGGATATCAAAATGTCCCGGATCCAGGTGCAGTATACTATGAGCTGGATTATACCTATAGAAAAAATCTTCTTAGCATTTCTTTCATCATCACACAAAACCTGTCTAAACTTACTGACAAAAATTATTTCTTTACTAATGTATTCAAACCAGAGCATGTATACTTCCGATATGTACTGATACCAGGAGGTGTTAAAATCAATCAAAGGGTTGGTCAGATAGATTTAAAGAATTATCAGGAAGTAAAATCATATTATCATATTCCATAATAATATCATCAAGATTGAATACTTAATGCCAGTTCATGTGGACTGGCATTTTTTAATTCCCAGACTAATTATCAAACATTTACCTAAAACCACTTTTTTGAGTACTTAAAAAAAAGTGATACATTGTAGTCTGCCGCAAAATCAAAACATCTCTCGTTTTGATAGTATTACTTATTTCAATAATCAATAAACTATTATCAAAAAAAAACAAAGTTTGTTAATGTTATGAAATACATAAAACTGCTCTTATTGCTGACATTACTTTCCAATGATCTATATGCACAAAAACAGGTCTACATTCCTCGTTTTATTTCGAATGAGAATATGGATTTGAATAACCCAAATAACCAATGGTGTTATTGCAGAAGCAGACAAACTGACAACATAATAGTATTCTGGGAGGCTGGATTTGGGAATGACCCCACCAATGCGGCAAGCCCATATAATGTAAACCTGAATACGCTCTTAAGTGTAGCAGAAAAGACCTATTCATTCTACCTCGACTCGCTTAAATTTGCCATTAAAGGATCATCAGTTACTGATAAGTATAAGCTTATGATCTTTCTAACATATACTACTGAATGGGCAGCATATGGTTCCGGTCAGGACAACCAGGTTGGAACTTTACATGTAAATCCTGATGCGGCAAGAATCGACAATGTACTCGCGCATGAAATCGGGCATTGCTTTGAATATATCACAGGATGCGATACCCAAGGAGGTTACAGATACGGATTCGGACCTAATGCCTCTGGAGGAAACGGATTCTGGGAGCAGTGCGCACAATGGATGGCTTTTAAAGTTTATCCTCAGAAACAGTTTACAGAAAGCGATTTTAATAATTATTTAAAGTACAATCATTTGCACATTATACATGAGACACCTCGTTATGCAAATTATTTCATCCAGGATTACTGGACTTTCAAAAGAGGTCAAAATTTTATGGGACGTTTATGGAGAGAATCCCGTTCTCCCGAAGATCCTGTGGAAACATACAAACGCCTTAATTCACTAACCCAACATCAATTTAATGATGAGATATATGAACATGCTGCAAGACTAACCACCTGGGACATCCCAGCAATTAAATCATATGGAGCAAATTACATAAACAGAAGAGCACAGGTAAAAATGACACTCAAACCTGATAACTACTGGCAACCAGACTCTTCCGTTACTATAGAAAACTACGGATATAATTGCATTAAATTAAATCCGCCTGCATCGGCAACAATTGTGACTGTTGACTTTAAAGGACTTGCAGGCGAGGCTGGTTACAGAGCACTCAATGTAGATAAAGGTGGTTGGAGATTTGGTTTTGTGGCATTACTTGAAGACGGAACCAGAGTATACAGTAATACCGGGACAGCAAATGTTCAAAACAATATTAATCCTGAAACAACCATGTCGTTTAATTGCCCCGACAAGTGCGAAAAATTATGGATGGTTGTATCAGGAGCCCCTCAACAGCACTGGAGACACGCCTGGGATGACAATAACAGCAATGATGAACAATGGCCATATAAAGTTAAATTTCATAACACCGATCTTCAGGGAATTTTTAATACTCCTATCAAAGACATTACTCTTACATATAATGTTGTTATGAAGCCGGCTAGTGATTATACACCCATCCAGATTGTTTTGAATTCAAGCAGCATCAGTGAAGCCTTTGCCTGTCCAGTAGAAGATATAGCCAAAAACTTAGGAATAAACATCACTTATTTCGCCATCAATCCGAATGGAAGTGTGAATACCACCTCAACCGCCAATGCTCCAGGACACTGGTTTAACAATGCAGGCCAGACAATAGCATGGGGAAATGACGCATACATTTATTCAGAATTAAATATAAATACTCTTACTATCAACATAGGCCAATATCCTTCCAGATCAAAGGATGGAGACCAATATACCATCAAACAGGCTTTAAAATATACCAAAAGCGCTACTGAATCTGCACAAGTTACACTTGTCTTTAACATTAGAATACAGGAAGATGTCGTGGCAGGAGTTGCACCTGATCTAGCAGACAATAGACTTAAGGTCTATCCAAATCCTACAACAGGACTCATTAAATGGGATTCTCGACAAGACTGGCAACTTTTTGATGCTTACGGACATGAATTGAAAAAAGGGAATGATACTTCTCTTGATCTTTCCGGATTTATCAATGGTTTGTATGTATTAAAAATAAATGACTTTACTATACGAGTTATCAAAGAATAAAAATCTTATCCTTTCATTTCAAAAAATCCTGCAGAATATGTATCTACAGGATATTTTGAAATCAGACATTAAGTACCTACATTTCTTGTTATTTCAGGAAACCAGTAATCCACCTACTGGTATCTTTTCAACTGTTTTGATTTATTTTTCTGAAATTAATAAAGGTTTCATTCTCATTGCAAAACATTACCAAACATGTTTTGTTTTGCCTTCTGAATCATGTTTCTTTAGAATCAGTAAAAATTTGATGAAACTTAACTTCTGATTCAATGGAATTTATATAATTTTGAAAATTATCTATGAAGGGAAGATTTGAGATTTAAAAAATTATGTCAACTTTTAAGAATGTTATAAGACTAATTGCATTAGCACCCAAAGGATTTATTTTTATATTGATTCTGCTATCAACTTTCGTTTCAAAGGCACAAGACTCAACATTAGTACAAAAGGATACAACAGCTAAGAAAACTGAAGAACAGAAATCTTACTATGTAGAAGCAGGTTCTTATGGCACCAAAAGAGACCCAACCCCTCCGGAATACGCCAGGCAATTTAATAAAACAGGAATAACGGGAGTTGAAAAAATAAGCTGGCTTGATGTAGGTCTGGATAACAGAGTACGTTTTGAATATCGTCAATATGATATAAGAAGACCATTTCTTACAACAGATTATCCCATACTATTCAGAACAAGAGCCTATGTCGGCATAAAGGAGGTATTAGATCCATTTCGATTTGCAGTGGAAATGAGCGATGCATTCAGAGTACATAGCAAATTTCCCAGGGACAACAGAGACTTTAACCGGGTAGAACCCATTTCCCTTTATGCTGAACTACATTTTAAAAAAGCTTTAGGCAAAGATCCATATGGAAACAACAGACCTGCCTTTGTGCGATTCGGGAGACAGAATTTTGAATTTCTGGATAGACGATTGATTGGTTCAAACCAATGGCGGAATACGACCAATACCTTTACCGGTTTCAGAGCTGCCTTAGGACAGGATAAAAATGATTGGCAGATTGATTTGCTTGCATTAAAACCTTTAGTCAGACTTATGACAGAACTTGATACCGCAGATCATCAAACTCAATTTGGAGCAGCAATTTTTCACTGGAGAAAATGGTCCAGGATCATTACTATTGAACCTTATCTTTTGTATTTAAGACAAAAACCTAACTCTCAGGATACCATACGGGATCGTCGCATTTATAACATTGGAACAAGGGTTTATGGCTGGCTGACCAAGGAAATAAATTACGATGTAACATACAATCAGCAATTAGGAACGGACAACAATAAAAAGCAAAGAGCTTATGCCATCACTGCAGAAATCGGTTATAAATTTCAATATGGCTGGAAACCCCGATTCAGTTTATTTTATGGCTATGCAAGTGGAGACAGAAACCCAAATGACGATGTAAACAACAGGTTTGAACGTTTCTATGGATTCGCCCGCCCATGGTCTGCTGATGATTATATCGTTATGGAAAATATTATAGCTCCCAAAGCAAGAGTAGAGTTTGAACCAGGAAAAAAACTAAAAGTAGATTTCTCTTACAGCTTCTATTGGCTTGCCAGCAGGACAGACAGATTCAATAACTTATTCAACGTTCCCACTAACCCAGATGCTCCAAACAGGGATAAAACAGGGCAAAGTGGCGTGTACTTGGGCCACGGTCCGGATGGGCGTATAAGGTTTGAAGTTTTAAAATTTATCAAGACTGCAATAGGATACTCACATTACTTTAACGGAACCTTCGTTAAAAATCGACAAGAGGTTGCATATAATAATTCTACCTTGGGTTCAAATTTCTTTTACATAGAAACCATGGTTAACTTCTTTGATATCTTCAAGAAATGGTAATTATTTAAATCAGAATAATATTTATCTCGTTACCTTATCATAGCAAAAAGCTATGATGACAAATTATTATTTTTTACTAAATCTATAGAATTCAATCAAAATAACGAACCTGAACTACTAATACCGAAACAAACAAACCGCTAATTACCAATACGTTAAACCTAAAACCACACCATTCATAAATTACTTGAATTTCATAAAATAACTTATATTTGCACTAATCAACTTTATTAAAAGTCCGTATAGCAATATATCAGATTAAAAAGTGTTTCTGATCTGAAAGAAAACCAATATTTAACATTTTATGATAAAAAAATTAAGCTTACTTTTTTTAATTGCAGGGAGCATTTTTATGACTTCCTGTGAAGAGCTGGGTATCGATCCTTCTCTATCTCAGGACGAAGTCGTTCAGGGTTTAAAAGAGGCCTTAAGAGTAGGAACAGACACCTCTGTAACCATGCTTAACAAAACAGACGGTTATTATAAAGATGAAGCAGTTAAAATATTACTTCCTCCGGAAGTTCAAATGATACAAAACAATCTGAATTCCCTGGGTATTTCTGCTGTTGTTCAGCCTCTGATCGATCAATTAGTATTAAAGATTAACAGATCCGCAGAAGATGCTGCTTCTGAGGCAAAACCTATCTTTGTTAATGCGATTACCAACATGTCCATTACAGATGGATTAAGTATCCTGAATGGCAGCGATTCGGCCGCAACATCTTACTTAAGAACAAATACTTATTCAAATTTAAAAGGTCTTTTTGCTCCTAAAATAGATAATTCTTTAAGTAAACCTCTTGTAGGAAACGTTTCAGCTGCCTCTACCTATGGACAAATTGTTGAAAAATACAACACAACAGCTGAAACCTTTAACAAAGTTCCGTTTGGACCAAGATTTACTATTGTAAATCCTAATTTAAGCGACTATGTTACAGGCAAGGCACTGACTGGTTTATTCATCAAAGTGGCAGATGAGGAAAAAGCAATCAGAACAGATCCTGTTGCACGTGTGACTGATATACTGAAGAAGGTATTTACCAAATAGAACTTCCTTTTACTAATAAAAAAATACCTGAAGAAAATTCTTCAGGTATTTTTTTTTGCGATCAGTGAGAGAATAAGATATTTTGATACTGCCCCCCAATTATTGAATTGTGGGTTCACGAACACTTACTATCCTTCGAGACCAAGCTATTCTAAAAAAACAATCTTCATTTTTAATTTACCCTTTGACCGATTCGATCTAATGCCTTGCTCCAGTATAGGTACATAGCTTTTCCTTTCACAAGCTTTTCTGGTAAGAGTCCCCAATATCTAGAATCTAACGAGTTGTGTCTGTTGTCTCCCATCATGAAAAAGTAATTTTCTTTAAACTCATATGAAACAATCGGGCCCCCATTTACCAATAGTCCTGAACCTGTCCTTTTCACTGAATCATTTTCAAGCTCAATACATCTCAAGTATAAATCAATGGTTTTATCAGTTAAAGATATCTTATCTCCTTTTTTCGGAATATATATTGGGCCATAAAAATCAACATTCCATTTATATTTTTCAGATTTGGGATATATTCTTTTCTCAGCTTCTCCTTCAACACTGAACGCTGGATGAAACTTCTTGATAAACTCTGAATCCCTAAAGACTTCGGCTTGCATTTCATCCAAAAAGAATATATAGGTGTCTGAAGATAACCTGTAATTTTCGCTCATACCAATTCCGCATTTTTTTAGAAGCTCTGAATTAATTTCAGAACCATCCATAGTAGCATAGTATCTTAATTTTATTGGCACATCTTCCAATTTTTCACCATTGATAAAGACGTTACTGTTCTTTATCTCCAAACTATCACCAGGTAAACCTATACATCTCTGAATGTAATACGTCTTTAAATCTTCTGGATACAAGAAAACTGTCACATCTTTCCTTTCGATTAACTTAGTGTTACTTACAGCCACTTTATCACCAACCATCAAAGCTGGTTCCATTTGTGGTGTTGGTATAACCATTAGATTTATTGGTAATCTATCAAGTTTTTCCAGAATAAAAGAATTTATCAAAGTTCCATGTAAAATAACTATGAAAACATAAATGTACCATTTATCATAATTCATCTTCTCATAAACTTTATCTCTTTGAACATCTGTATAACCCGATACAATTAAATACAAATAATAGCTGACGACTAAAGTCAAAGAAAAAAGAAATAGAAAGAAATTATAAGCTATATTCCGTCCAGTAAAAGATACAAGTAAAGCTAATACATACAGCAATGCCCCTTTACTGACCTTTCTACTATAAAAATTACCTAATCCAGGCACTAAAATATTCAATACTAAACCTAGCCACTTCTTTTTCATCATAAATCCAAATATTATATAATTCTTAATATAAGAATTATTACCTTCTATCAGATCATACTTTATACAAAGATAAAAAAATGTTTGTCACTCATAACATTAGTTAATTTACAACATATTTTTTCTTTTATTACTTGCGATAGGACTCCCCGTCTTAAGTAAATATAAAATTAACCAGAATTTCTTTAAGGATAATATTTGCCAGTATCTCCCTTCAAAATTGTTTTAAGTAAATCCCGAATATTATAACGACAGATAAATAGCGTTAAAATGTCATATATCTTGAGAACAAATTCTCCTAAGCAATGTTCTTTACACACAGAAAGTAACGCAATGACTATAAGTTACTTATTAAACAAATTACAATCTACATTATTCATCTCATTTGAATTTAAATATCTATAAAATGAAAATAGATCAATCTTTGGTAATAGAATTTCAATCCGGGTTAAGAGGTAAACTGATTTTACCGGATGATGTTGAATATGAGAATGCACGTAAAGTGTACAATGGAATGATCAGTAAAAAGCCAGCAATGATAGTAATCTGCGCAGATGTTGCTGATATTATCCATTGTGTAAATTTTGCAAGGAAAAACGACATACTTCTTTCAGTCAGAAGTGGTGGGCATAATGCAGGAGGATTAGGAATATGCGATGGCGGGTTGGTTATCGATTTGTCTCATATTAAATATACAAAAGTTGATCCGGAAGCCAAAACGGTAATCGTAGGAGCAGGATGCACATGGGGAGATGTTGATCATGCTACGCAAATTTTCGGACTTGCCTGTCCTTCAGGAATCATTTCTACAACAGGTGTAGGTGGACTTACCCTGGGAGGAGGTATTGGTCACCTTACCCGTCATTATGGACTTACTATTGATAATTTGTTATCAATTGATCTTGTAAAAGCAGATGGAAGTTTTATCACTGCAGATGAAAAACAAAACCAGGATCTGTTCTGGGCTGTCAGAGGCGGTGGCGGTAATTTTGGAGTTGTTACAGCATTTAAATTTAAGTTAAGTCCTGTTAATGTCGTCTTCGGAGGCCCAATTTTATGGGATCTGAGTGAGGCTGAAGAAGTACTGAAATGGTACCGAGAATTTATCCTAAAAGCCCCGAATGAATTAAATGGCTTTTTCAATTTTATTACAGTTCCTCCTGTCGCTCCGTTTCCGGAAAGTCTCCACATGAAAAAAATGTGTGGAATAGTATGGAACTATACAGGGCCATTGGGAAAAGCTGAAGAAATATTCAAACCTGTAAGAAACTTTAAAAAACCAGCTCTGGACCTAACAGGCCCTATGCCATATACAGCCTTACAAACTATGTTTGATGATCTATATCCTACAGGGTATCAATGGTATTGGAGAGCAGATTTCATTAAAGAAATTCCGGATGAGGCAATTGAAATTCATAAAAAATTTGCTGCAAAACTACCTACTTTGCATTCCACTATGCATTTATATCCTGTCAATGGTGCTGCTTCTCATGTGGGTAAAAAAGATACAGCATGGACATTCAGAGATGCCAACTGGTCTATGGTAATTGTAGGTGTAGATCCCGACCCTGCAAACAAGGAAAAAATAACGAAGTGGACAAAAGAATACTGGGATGCATTACACCCATATTCTGCAGGTGCTGCTTATGTAAATTTTATGATGGATGAAGGTGATGCCCGCGTAAAAGCTACTTATGGTGATAATTATAACAAACTTGTCGAAGTAAAAAATAAATACGATCCTGAAAATTTATTCAGAGTGAATCAAAATATCACTCCATCTGTACATAGGGTTAAGGTTTGAGAAGTGCAGGAATAGCTTTAGGCAAAGCAATGGCATTTTGCAAAAACGATAGAACATAAAAGGTCTCTTATTAAGGGACCTTTTATGTGTTGACTTATAACTTGGTAACCTAAAGATGCTATTATTAAAGTTACTCCTTCCCTGAAAACAAGTAGCTAAATTCTTTTTTCATTCACTACACTTTCACAGGTTTACCCGACATATAATAATTCAATCCATCAGTGGCTTCTGAGTTTGTAGAAGCATCATACTCAACTGAGAACCTATCAGGATCAGCTCCAGTCAGGTGATATAAGGCTCTTGAATTGAGTTTGCTATATCCATAAAAATACACTTGATTTTTATCCTTGGCATAATATCTTTCAAGAAGTGTAAACGTAGCAACATCTGCGTCATCTACCTTTACAAGAGGTTCCGGATTCTCATATAAAAGGAGATACACATAATTTTTATCTTTGCAGAATAAGTAGTCTCCATTCTTTACAACTTCAAAGCTCGGCAGATCAACTGGAATATTAACCCGTTTATTAAAAATAAATATCGAAGCTTCATCGATTGCGATTCCTTCTTCTAAAAACCTGAACTTTTCAGGATTTGCTTTTGGTAAAATTGTATTGCCATAATAAACGTGGTCTCTGTCCTTTCCATAGATACTCTTTATTTGCTGAAATGTCCCTACATCACATCCTTCAATTTTCTTTGCATTGTAATACACATTCGCTTTGTCTTTCCAATATATTGTTGCATGCTTTTCCAATAAATCCTCTCCAATTCCTTTAATGGGTTCAAAAGTCATGGGATCAGCCTCTTTCACTATCTTCCCCATGTAAAAAACATGTTTAATGTCTTTGGCATAAAACTTATCATCTGTAATGACAGAAAATGATGCAGGATCAGTTACAGATATTTTATTCCCATCATAAAAAACATAAAAATCATTCTTAAAATATCCATCATTCTTTATGCCCCTACCCAGATTAATAAGCATTCCTGGAATACCATATAATAAGACAATGATGCCGGAAACAACTGAGACTCCAAAAAGCCATACCTTTACATCCATTCCCCAGAAAGGAAAATCTATGAACTTAAGTACTGCAAAAACAATAACCGGATAGCTCAATATAAGCGTTGCAGATAACAATGATGATCTGCTATTCCGAAAATCTGCAGCTGCAATCATCATAGGAGACATCATAAGCGCTGCGGGCCAGGGAATCAGAATTAAAGTGATAAAGATATTTATTGCTGTCGACACGGGTATTTAGATTTAAAATTCAATTTACTATAAACAAACGACTACATAAAAGTCTGATATTATCTTTGCTTGACAAACCGAGGTGCAACCGAATTTACTTGATGCCAATACTCAAGGCATTCTTCTTAGAACCTCTTTCAGATAATTCCGAATTACTTCATCTTTTATATTCACTTCAACTTGATTGCTGGTACCCGAAATAGTTTTGCTATCTTCTTTCCTGCCCCTTCGAATTCTCAAATAATAATACCGGTGCAGTGCAGATGAATTATAAAAAACGATTTCATTAAAATCCGAAATGGTAGTATCGCAAACAATATTTCTGTCGTTTGAGGGGTTCAGGTAAACATCAAATTCTGAAAATTGATAATGAGGATTATTATTAAACCTGTTGCAATAAAATTTTCTATCCCCTTTTTCAAGGATAAAATCAATTATCCTATTAAATTCCGATTCTGTAATCAGATCACTTGCAAGAATAAAATTCTCAAGCATTTATAATTATAATAGTTTTGAATAATAATAGAATTACAATCTATACCAGCATTACCTCCTTTTTGGATCAAATGGTTTTCAATCAATTTTAAAATTAGATTCTTTATCGAAATATATATGGTTTATATTTTATTGGAATGACCTTCCACATCAGCCATCAAAGTTAGTCTCTATGAAACTATATCATAATCTAAACAGCGTAATAAAAGCTTCAGGTCTATCAACCTTACGTCACATTAATGTCTGTTGTCACAATTTATATATAAATCACGTTCTTTTGAATCCAGGAAAATTATATTCGGACATCCAAAAGAATGCGATTCAAAGCCAAAAACAACTTGAGGTTTATCTTTAAAGAGATACCCTGTCCATTGTTCTTTCAAATCATCATTATTTGAATGCTCTATTCCAAAATTTAATGGTACCATACTTGTTCCTTCACTTTCACTAAACGCTCTCTCCATAATTAGATTTTCGCCTTTTCTGTCTAGTACTATTAAAAGCCTATGAGCTAAATAAGAACCAGTACTTATTTCCATATACTCTTGAATATAATAGCGATATAGTTCAGAATTGTATAGGTATGCATTACCCTTTTTCAGGTCGAGCTGTCTAAACACATTATTCGCAATATTGCTTTTCTGTACTGGGAACTCTTTAATATCTATTCTTTCCCAACTAATTGGCCTCATCTGTCCGAGGATAAAAGGATTTTCCTTTCCGACATATGCTAAAGAATAGTTGAGATACTTATCAAAGCCTGTCAGGGAATCCTTGTTTATCTCAAAACCAATCATGTAATCGTACTGACTACAAGGACAATCACTTTTATCCACATATACACTAAGATAAGCAACTACATTTAATTTCTTTACTGGAAAAGAAAATAGCACATCATTTGAATAGTCATAAATAAATACGCTGTCGTCTTTTGAAATTTTTGTTTTAGAAAGAAATCTGTTTCTGTATTCTGAACTTAATTTAAAATATTGAAGGTTATTTTTATTTACATCTTCAAAATTTGGAATAGCAAGTGAGTCTGCATGTTCGCTTAATGGATATATGTCGGAAAGTGATATGAATCCAACTTTTAGTCCTATGTTTGATTCTAAATCTCGAAAATAATATAAGTCTGACTTTTGAATAACTATTTGTTCGTTTGCATTAAAATCACTTTGGGGCGTGGTCGGTTGCTCAGCTGGCTGAACTGTCATAACGGTTTGCTCTTCTTTAGCTTCTTCTTTGGTTTCAATGCACGATGTCAAGTTGAAAATCGTTAAACCTAAAATTATAATTAGTTTTTTCATTTTAAAAAATTGTGTCGTTACAATGTCCCCTAAGTATTTATCCCTCCTTAAATGCATACATTTTTCATTTATCTGATGCAAACCAACGGTTCATAATCGTTCTAATTACCTTTTATACTTAATTATGTGCTCGATTTTTATCTTTATTCAGAATGATCCAAAGTAGCATTGCAAAAGCAAGGGTTAACAGTGTGAAAAATTTCTCAAAAATTGTTTCTGCTAAAATATTCCCAATAGTGTTCAGACCAAATAGTATTATAAAAATCCATAAAATGATGTCAACTACTTTCATCGACAAATATTCTTTTACATATCTTCCCTTTATTAACAGAATTGAAAATAGCAAGAGGTTAATCAAGATAGATATAGTTTCAAAAACATACATTTCAATATCACTTTTCAACCTTCCTCCCCAAGTGATTTCATATGGAATCAATTTTACTATTATGCTTAGATGAAAAAGCATTACGAAAACCAATAACCAAAGCATAATTTTAATTGCAGTTTTAGAATTCATTTTTTTTATTTTAGTCATATGTCACACAACTATTAGGTATCACAAGATACATATATTTTCCCTTTTCTAATATGTTCAAATTGATAAATGAACTTTAATCCATCTTATATCGAAAAAATATATACATAAATATCATAAGTTTTATTACAGTCAGAACTAAGCAAGAAAGAGTTAATTATCTACGTCCTTTGTTAAGAACCCCTATTTTATTGAACAAAACCACTTTATCCATTGATATTGACCAGAGTTGAAAGTCATCTTTACCGAGAATATTTTTTATTACCTCTCCCATTTCCTCCTTTTTAATCTTCCTGGAAGTTGTACGTCTGTGAATTAGCAATACATCTTTGTCTGTCAAATAACTTTCAATCATTTCATGAACTAAGTTAAATTTAATTTGACTATCTGTACCAAAATGAATCCACTCCTTGTCCCATTTAATCAAAGAGACTAGATAATTTGCTGCGTTATATAATTCTCTTGAGTCCATTAATTTCTTTACTTTAATAAGCTGTGGTTTCGGACCTTTCGATCCGAAACATCATTCAACAGAGTATGAATTTATATATTTCTGGCAAGTTCATAAAATGTCAAGTCGAAAGACATGAACACTACTGGAAAAACTGCCTTTTGGCAATATTATGCCATTATCAATACTATTGTATTAACTGAAAATAATTCCTTTTACCAATTTTAATCTTTACAGGAAGAATATTCAAACTAACGATGCTATACATATCCATAATCTTACTACCGTTTATAGTTACACTTCCTGCCTCAATAAGCCTTTTCAGATTTGAATTACTCTCTGACTGTTTAATTATTTTACAGAGATCAATCAATTGAATCTCTTGTTTAGAATGCAGGACAGCGATTGTTGAAATAGAAATTTTGGAAAACGTCTTTTCTTCAAAACTCTTTTTTTGAAACTGATTTTCAAAAAATTCCAGAGCCGAACGAGCCTCTTCCAATCCATGGTACTGCTTCACTACATTAAATCCTATTCTCTTTTTAAGGACCATAGGATTCAAGCCATTATTCAATTGTTGTATATTATCATTTTTCTCTTCATCTGTAAAATCAGTAACCAGCTTCAGATATTCCAAAATAAGAGCATCCGGAATAGACATGATCTTTCCAAACATATCATTCGGATGATCCGTAAGTCCGATAATATTATTCTGCGATTTGCTCATCTTCTCTGATCCATCAGTTCCTTTCAGCAAAGGCATACATAAAACAGCTTGCTCGGTTTTTCCAGCACCTTCCTGAAGCTGACGTCCGACTGAACAGTTAAACAGCTGATCTGTTCCACCCATTTCTATATCTGCCATAATTTCAACTGAATCATAACCTTGTAGTAAAGGGTATATAAGTTCATGTAAAGCAATAGGAATCCCTTTTTCAAACCTGCTGCTAAAATCATTTCTATGCAACATCTGAGCAACTGTAGCCTGGGATAACAGTTGAATAGAATTTGATAGATTCATTTTGTCAAGCCATTCTGAATTGTATCTTATGGAGCATTTATTTATATCCAGGATCTTTGAAAGCTGAATAACGTAAGTCTGTGCATTTTCTTTGATCTGCTCTTCATTTAATGGTAGACGGGATTTATTTTTCCCTGTAGGATCACCAATACGCGCTGTAAAATCACCAATGATAATAACAATAAGATGTCCCAGATCCTGAAACTGTCTGAGCTTTTTTAATACCACCGCGTGCCCTAAATGAAGGTCCGGAGCAGTAGGGTCAAATCCGAGTTTAACAACTAGCTTTCTGTTTTGTATTTCAGCTTGCTTTAATTTATCATCCAATCCGTTTTCAGGAAAAATGATCTCTACATTTTCTTTTAATATAGGATTCATAATATATAGATTATTTTGGTCAGGATAAAAACAAAAAAGCCCCCGACAGGTCGGGGGCTTTTGAGTATATTAATGATTCTTTATGCTCATTTAATTATATAGCAATCCCCGGCTCTGACTATCAGATAATAGTAAGCATAAGTATAATAGGATTGCATTAAATTATTCATGTTATTTCTTTAGTGTAAACTAAATTAAATCATTTTTTTCTATTAAGCAAAACTCCACAAATTAAAGTTTCATTGAAAATCTATATAATAGTAATCTAGTAGGATCACCCTTCATATTCCCAGCTATTCCGATATAAGTAATTCCCTGATATTTCCATGAAAAGATGACTTTACCTTGTAAAATATTTTCTCCCACTTCAAGTGTGCATAAGAGGATACCTGAGAAAACCTCTAAGTAATATGATTTTACCAATAAGAAATAAGTTTCCTTACAAGATCCGAATAGCTTTCAGAGCTATTATATTGTTGATTCATTTTATTATGCAGATATACCTTAATTAAGGTTTAACCCGAAATAATAATTTTACCTATTTGATTTCAAATGTAATGAATAACCGTTTTATGTAACAAAAGGCACAGAATATGATATCCTTAATTGATATCTTTTTTTAAACCGATACTTTATTTAATTTTAAGTCGAATTATTTCAATACATGGTACAAGGTTTTTTCAATCGGTTAATCATATGGATCATCCTGCCGGTAATTCTAATTTCCCTTTTTTATGTTTGGAGAAGACCTCACCAGACCATTTCCATAATTCCCTACACAGCTGACACTGCGAACTTTTTAATATATTCTTACTCTGATTCTCTGAAATCTTCAGAGAAAGCATCAATGGTATACGATATTAAAGTAAATGATACTATCATTTCATATAGTTATAAACTTGGAGAGGGGTACCTGTTTCCATATGCCGGAGTAACTTTATTTGCCAAAGACAATTCATTCTTTGATCTCACTTCCTATGATAATTTGGAAATGAACATTGAGGCAACTTCAGGCAAAAGACCACAGATAATTCTCGGAGTTTATGTAACGGGTTTTACCAATCCGGAAAAGACTCTTACTTACAGGTATATTGTAAAAGATATAGATCTGAAAAAAGATCAGAGCAGATATACTATTCCTTTGGATAAATTTATTACTCCAACATGGTGGTATGCGGAAAACAACGTTTCCGAAAAGGATTTTAAATCACTGGAATTAGATAAGGTAAAAATTATAAATATTCAAAATTGTCAATTGCTGGGAAAAAATATTCCGGACACTATTAACATAAGTGAATTAAAGTTTACCAAAAATGCCTTTTTGTTTTATCAAATTACTGCAATTGTTTTAATCTGTTATTATCTTACAATAAGCTTCATTGTTTATATCAGAAAAAAACCAAAAGAACAGGTTCAGAAAGTTGAGATTCAATATACTCCTGTTCAAATAACCAGTCAGTCCGGTCAGGATCTGCAAAAAGTAATAAATTTTATTTCTAGCAACTATCAGGATTCTGAGCTTTCGCTAAAAAAAATACAATTGGCAACAGGCCTTTCTGAAAATAAAATATCTTCATTGATTAAAGATTCATTTAGTCTTTCTTTTAAACAATATCTCAATAACCTACGCCTGAATGAAGCAAAAAGACTATTAATGGATTTAACTTTGCCGGTCTCTGATATTGCTTATAAAGTTGGCTATGGTAATATTTCACACTTCAACAGAGTATTTAAAGAATCTTTAGGACTCTCTCCAAATGATTATCGTAAGAAAAATAAAGTCCAGCTATAAATGGTACAACACTCTAAATTCCAATAAATTACAAAAACCCACAAAAAAATCTTATTTTTTGCAAAGTCTCAGATTGCAGCCCTACCCTAAGCTTCAATAAACTCAAATACAACAACTTAATACTTTTACAAAGAAACTGACAATTTCTGCAAACTAATCTTAAAACACCTGATAATCCACGTATTAATAAAAAGCAAAAAGTATATCTTTTTTTACAAATCCAATTTAATAATTACCAGATAGTTTTGCACTAAATCAATATCAAATCATATGAAAACACATGCAAAACTTTTATCAGTAATTTTATTAATCATGCTTGGCTTTTCGTTCCAGTCCTCTGCTCAGCAATCTATTGTAAGAAAATACGGTCAGCTTTCAGTCAATGGGAATTACATAGTAAGCCAATTTGGAGATACAGTTCAGCTAAGAGGTATGTCTATGTTCTGGAGTCAATGGATGGGACAATATTATACAGAACAAACACTTACCTGGCTACGTGATGATTGGAAATGTACAATTGTGAGGCTGGCAATGGGAGTAGATGAAGACGGAGGTTATAAAGAAAACCCCAATGAGTTATTTAAGATTATTGATATGGTTGATGCAGCTATAAAGCTTGGTATGTATGTTATCATCGATTATCACAGTCACCATGCGCATAAAAATCCAGAACTCGCAAAAAAGTTCTTTTCAACCATGGCAAGAAAATATGGGAAGTACCCTAATGTCATTTATGAAATTTATAATGAGCCATTACAGGATACTTATTGGAAATCATCAATCAAACCTTATGCAGAACAGGTTATAAAAGCCATACGAGAACATGATCCTGATAATATTATAGTTGTAGGAACCAGACAATGGTCTCAGTTGGTAAGTGAAGCTGCTGAAGATCCTATACAGGATAAGAATATTGCTTATACCCTACACTTTTATGCTGTTTCTCACGGACAATATTTAAGGGACGAAGCAGAAAAGGCAATGAAAAAGGGTGTCGCATTATTTGTCACAGAATTTGGTACTTGCGACTATTCCGGAAATGGTAAATTCGGAGCAGAAGAGACTAATGAATGGTTTGCTTTTCTTGACAAATATAAGATAAGCTGGTGCAACTGGTCTGTCGCTAATAAAAAGGAAACTGCATCTATATTACTTCCGGTTTCCGAAATTTCTCACTGGTCTGAAACAGACCTTACTCCATCTGGCCAGTTTATCCGAAATGAACTGATCCTTAAGAATACCCCCCTTCTTAAGCGGAAAAAATAACTTTATAAAACTTGAAACGGCGGGTCTTTTCCATTAATCTTTAGGAAAAGACCCTTATTTTATATGCTTCCTCCCTTTCAGACATACTTAAATCAATTTCTTGAATTAAATTTTAATTTTTCATGTACTCTTCAAAAATATTATAGACCTTCATCCGTCAATAGATTTACACGCATATAGTTTTTCTGATGAGTATATTTAAAAAAGCAATGATTTTATTATTATCGATCTTCCTGTTATTAACACTTGCCGTAGTAATCATATTTCAGCAAAAATCTTTTGGTAAAAATCCCTCCGGTGCACGCCTCGAAAAGATTAAACTATCACCTAACTATAAAAATGGCAGTTTTCAAAATCTTTCAGAGACCCCAATGATGTCTGATGAAGGCTCCTATTGGAAGCTAATTAAGGAATATTTTTCAAAGAAGCAGAATACTGAACCTTCAGCTATCATACCTTCTGTTAAAACAGATTTAAAAGTTCAACCATCTCAAGAACCATCAATTGTCTGGTTTGGCCATTCCTCTTATTTTATTCAAATAGATGGATTAAATATTTTAGTAGATCCGGTTTTTAGTGAACGCACCTCACCAGTAAAATATGTAGGTTCAAAAAACTACCCTGGCACATCGGTCTATTCTGTGGAAGACTTTCCTCTGATTGATATCCTTCTCATTAGTCACGACCATTATGATCATCTGGATTTTGAAACTGTAAGTAAACTGATTTCAAAGACAGGAAGAATAATTACTCCGTTGGGAGTCGGTGAACATTTGGAGTTCTGGGGTGTACCACAAAATAAGATATCTGAATTTGATTGGTGGGAAGAGACTAATATAACAGACAAGATAAAATTGGCCATTACACCTGCAAGGCATTTCTCAGGAAGAGGAATACTAAACAGAAATCAAACATTATGGGCATCTTTCGCCCTTATTACTCCAACTCACAGATTATTTCTTGGAGGAGATTCCGGATATGACAAGCATTTCAAAGAAATAGGTAATAAATATGGTCCCTTTGATATCGCAATTTTGGAATCAGGACAATACAATGAAATGTGGCCATACATTCACATGCTTCCGGAACAAACAGTACAGGCGAATATCGATTTGAAAAGCAAAGTTTTGTTTCCCGTCCATTGGGGAAAATTCACACTAGCATTACACGCCTGGAATGAGCCAGTAGAAAGGGTTTTGAAATATGCACAAAAGACAGAAGTGAAGGTCACCACACCAATGATCGGAGAAAAAGTAATAATTAATAAAAATTATCCTGTAAACCACTGGTGGACTTTAAATCTACCAGCGGCTTTAAATGAAGAAGTTTTAAATAAAGAATAAAAGCTCTGAATTATAATCAGAAGCCTCTTCATTCTAAACCTACAACTTAGAGCCATGCATTTAATTGATTTTTTAGTTAATTTTATCTTTACCCGAACATCATAAATTACAGAACAATAACAATTTCTCCATATCCTGGTTTGAATAACCCAAACAAAAACTTGTTAAAATCCTTTATTTTCTGAAGATTACGAGGTAATTTAATTTGATAAACTCATCATTTCCGGAAGTGAATACTAAAGCATATAAACTTTTATTGCTATTTGTATTTTGTCTGATATCAACCTTAAAAGGCCAGGACGACCAGCAGGGCCTATTGCTTGCCCCAGCAAAATCAGGTGGATTATGGGGGTTTATTAACCCCTCAGGAAACTGGGTTATAGCTCCTCAATATGGTGAAGCCAATAATTTCCATGACAATGTTGCTGAAGTTGTTCAATATACCAATGACGACATCAAAAATGGATTTATTGATAAGAATAACAATTGGGTAATCCAATTACCCGAGTTTAACTTTTCGCACTTTTCAGAAGGACGACTGGCATTTCTTGAAAACGGACTTTATGGATTTATGGATTCAGTAGGAAAAAAAGTGATACCTGCTCAGTTTCGCTTTTGCAGTAACTTTGAAAATGGAAAAGCTATGGTTGTTTTCAAAAGCGGAAAGGCAGGCTATATCAACAGAGAAAAAAAACTTTTGATCTCTCCCCGTTGGGACACAGCATTCAATTTCCAGGAAAATTTTGCTATTACAGGAAAAAAAACGATGGATGGTAAATTCCTTTATGGAGTCATCGATAAAACAGGAAATACGCTCGTACCCTATCAATACAGTTGGATAACAAACTTCAGTGAAGAAAAAGCTTTTGCCAATCAGGGGGGAGTATATGAAAACGGAAGAATCAATGGAGGCACCTGGATGATTATCAATATGAAAGAGCTTACCATATTACCTCTTAAAGATACCACCCTCATTGTTGAAATTGATAATTATAATGAAGCATATTCCAATCTGCTCAAATTCAAAAATGATGTTGCATGGTTTCCAGGAAGGGTAAATGGCGAAATATTATACGGTTTAATTAACCCCTCCGGCAAATGGGTAGTCAGACCAACCTATAAAGTAGTGAACAAGATAAATGAAGGCCTTACGGCTATTTTTATTAATGGCAGAATGGGCTTTATTGACCTTAAAGGAAAAGAAATCATACCATGTAAATTTGAATCTGCAGGAGCCTTCCATAATAATCTGGCATGGTTTAAGGAAGGTAAAAAATATGGATTTATTAATAAAAACGGAGAAGTCGTTATCCCACCCAAATTTGAGGATGTACGCGATTTTATGCTAGTTAAATAGCTTTACTTTCCATCTTCTTTAATTTGTTTTATTCTTTTTCGGATTAAAGATTTAACCTCATTCAATCTCAATATTTTTTCATCAAGCAGAGCTATCCGGCTTTCAAACAATTCTATTCTTTCTTCATTTGTTAGCGTTTTATTGGCCCAGGCATCTATTAATTCTTTAATTTCCTGTAAGGAAAAGCCCAGATACTTTGCCCGCTTTATGATTTCAAGTCTCTCTATAATTTCATTAGAATACTCTTTGTAGTTATTATCTCGCCTTTGTCTTTTATTGATTTTTATCAATCCTATCCTTTCATAATATCTGATGGTATCTCTGGAAAGGCCTGTTAATACTGAAATTTCACCAATAAGCATTCTGTCTTTTTTTCCCAAATCTAAAAATTTTCCTTGACCATGGAGTAGACTCCAACGTTATCTTTGTTTTCACATCCGGATGTTATGCGCAACATACCAATGTTAAATTAATTGATTTATTATGAATGAAAATAAGATTAAATGGAATAGCTCCTTATATGATACTAAACATCAGTTTGTATCCGAATTTGGAGAAGACCTTGTAACACTTCTGAATCCGAAAAAGGGAGAACATATCCTTGACCTTGGGTGTGGAACAGGTCAGCTGGCAGCAGCTATAGCAGCTTCAGGAGCTCTTGTAGAAGGAAGTGATCATTCTGAAGATATGATCAGGACTGCTATAATGACCTACCCTCACATCCCGTTCCGTGTTGAAGATGCAGAAGCAATGGATGATTATATGAAGTATGATGCTGTATTTTCAAATGCCGTATTTCACTGGATTGCGAATCCACAAAAAGTCGTATGCAATGTATACAATGCACTGAAACATGGAGGACGTTTTGTTGCTGAATTTGGTGGAAAAGGAAATGTACAGCAGATATTAAATGCATTGAATAATTCATTTATTGCCAGAAAACACACCGAAAATTCAAATATAAAATTCTGGTATTTTCCCTCCATAGGTGAATTTACATCTCTTCTTGAGAACTCAGGTTTCAGAGTTATTTATGCTGTTCATTTTGACAGACCAACTGAGTTGACAGATAATGTAAATGGTGTAAAAGACTGGTTCAGAATGTTTGGCGAAAAGTTCTTTAAAGGCCTTTCTGAGCAAGAGATTGAAGGTGTTCTTGACTTAACCCAAAACTCTTTAATGAGCAGATTATTCCGGGATGGGAAATGGTTTGCAGACTATGTGAGAATAAGAATAATTGCAATCAAACAGTAAATAAAAAATCCCGGGATTAGATAAACTTAAAAGTCCCGGGATTTAATTTGAAGTTCTATTTAATCTTTGAAACTTAAGCCTTCACATTTCATGGCCTCACGAAGTTTAGGTATAGCTGTAGGACCAATTCCGTGAAGCTTCAAAATTTCTTTCTCACTATATTGTGATAATAGTTGAAGTGTATTAATTCCTTTTCCTTCCAAAGCACGCCTTGCCGGAGCAGAAACTAAAGAAAGAAAACCACTATCGGGCTTGCGCATTTCTTCACATACAGGGCAAACAGGACAATCACTTGTCTTATAATATTGATGCCCCTCCCTGCAGGTTCTCAGTTTTTTTTCTGAAGCAGACATGGTTTATATGATTTTATTCCAGAGCAAGACAAAGCGTTTTAAACATATTACCTTCACTAATAATACAACCTCTTTGTGTCATTTCAAAAATTTCAATTTCTCTTTTTTTCTGATATTTTTTCTCTGAAGTGTACACTTTTAGTCCATCCGGAGGACTCACCATGGCTTTTTTAATATACTCCTGAGAAGTAAAATCTGCGTCCGAATCTCCATCTGCTTTCATTCCTACCAACACCAATTTATCTTCCAGACATTGAAATGTGATGATTTCTTTTTTCTCTCTATACTCAAGATACTGTACATTTCTCATGATCGTTTCAAAAACCATATCGCTAAAAAGCTCTATAAGCCTTTCAGCTTTAGTTGGTTCTTCATTTTTCATTCGTTCCCAGTCTTCGGCAGCAATACCATTTACGACCAGGTAATTAACAAACTCTTTTTCCATTTCCTGCAGCTCTTCAAGACTCAGGAGTCTGTATTCTGACATTAATTTTATTTATTTTTATTGAAGTAACACATTATCTGTCTGAATATAATCAGGCTTTAATTCTTCCGCAATCTTCAGAATTTCATCTTTGCTTTCCAACGTCCAGATTTCGATTTTAAGACCTTTTCTGCGAAGTAATTCCATATTTTCAACTGTCAAAGTATTTGGTCCACCGTACTTATAGGACAAGCCTGTATATCCGGCCTTTAATGCCTTGCGCATTCCCTCATAGAAATCACCAAAAGTGGTCAGGTAAGTCTCTACACCAGTCCTGTTTTTCTTGATTCTATTCAAAAATACAGCATTTTCACACTCTACAAGAATATAATTTTGCATACTATAGGCCTTCACAAGATCGCTTATTTGATCTGCTAACCGGACCATATAGGAAGTTGTATTAGAATATGCTGTAGGTAACCAGGATTTTACATCAAGAGAAATCTTTTTATTAAGATGATGATTTCTATGATATTGAAAGACTTCTTCAAGAGTAGATAACTTATATGGCTGAGTCTGACAAGCTATGAATGTTCTGATTTCATTGTCAGTTTGACCAGGAATTCTGGATTTGTCTTTACCATTGCATTCATAGAAAAACTCATCATGAAAAAGCCAGATAGTATTGTTTCGACTTAACTGCAAATCAATTTCAATCCCTTCAGTCTGTTCAAAACCATAAATAGCAGCTTCTATTGTATTTTCCTGAAACGGTCCTCCCCCTCCACCACCTTTATGAGCCAAAATTTTTGTTTCCGGAGCAGGTAAAGGGCGATCCGGATATGCATCGACTTCTTTTTTACACTGACTAAAAATGAATAAGCTAAGAATTATAGCTATTGAAAAATATATTCGTCTCATGATTGGTAAAAATCTCAGACGAATTTATCTAAATTTTAATTAATTTTCAGCCAGCATTTCCTTTTAAATCTAAGTACCATTAGAAAACATTTTATTTAATGACCTTAGTAAATAGATCGCTTTCAGGATCTATAGCAGAACCATAAAATCCAGATAAATTTCCCTTTTCATCAATCACATATTTGCAAAAATTCCAAACCGGAGCTTGACTATTCCACCCATTTTTGGAGGGATCCATCAGCCAGGAGAAAACCTCATTTTTATCTTGCTCAAGTACAGAGCTTTTCTTAAAAAGAGGAAAAGAAACCCCAAAATTGATTCTGCAAAAACTATCTATTTCCTGATCAGATCCGGGCTCCTGACCTCCAAAATCATTTGCAGGAAATCCAAGAATTACCAGGTTATTTTTATTTTTCTCATAAACCCTTTCAAGAGCATCATATTGAGAGGTATAACCGCAATTTGAGGCTACATTAACCACAACAGTCTTTTTTCCTTGAAATTGATTCAGTAAAATCTCCTGCCCTTTGTTGTCGATAGCCTTTAGTGAATAAAATGAAACCGGCGCACTTATATCCTCTTCATTACTAAGCACTTTTGCTTTAGCCTTATCCTTTTTAGATAATTTCATAATTAAAGGATAAAGCCATTTTGTTATTTTCTGCCTGATAGTCATAAAGTTATATACTAAAAACAATTAAATAAGTTCAATATAGAAAATGGAATTTCCATAGCCAATTTTTGTCCAATTTTATACTTATAATTTATTATTCGTAGATTTTTTTTGAAAAAGTTAAGAAATAAATAATGCGATGTTTGTGCCTAACTTCTATTTCAAGATCATATAAAAAACGCTAAATTCTTTCGAATTTTCAACTTTTTAATAAAATAAACAATTGGTAAAGTTGCGCCTCAAACAACAATGTAATATTTTGATTATCAATTATTTACATCCATAAAACATTGTTTTTATGAAATTAAATATCCAAATTAGTATTGTAATCGGAACAAAGACCCTATGAATTTTATAATTAATGCATTTAAAGCTGAAGAATCCAGAGACAAGATATTAGGTGTTCTACTATCTGAGTTGTCGAAGATTTCTAATTATAAGAAATTTAACAATGATATTATCGAAGGTATATTTCTGAATAAGAGAATTAAGACGTTAGCCATAGAACATCCACGCATGCACACCAGCATGAATAGATTAAGATTGAAGAACAAAAAAAATAATTTCCCTATTATAGAAGTATTCTTTGATCATTTTTTAGCAAAAAATTGGGAAAGTTTTTCTAATGAGCCATATGATATTTTTGCTGCCAGAATTCATAATGTATTAATTAAAAATCTCACGGTTCTACCCAACAGTACTATTTCAAAATTCCCGGAGATTCTTTCGAAGTCATGGTTAGACAATTATAAAACCATTGAAGGTGTTCATACCATTATCAGAAAACTCACCCATGCCTCCAGAGTCGGAGTCAATTCAGAAGAAAGTATATTTGACCTGATGGAAAATTACAGCACCTTTCAGAATGATTTTATGTATTTTATGAAAGATATTGAAAAAGAAACGTTTGTTAATTTCGAAATCACTGAGTTACAGCAGAAAATATATGCTTAGGTATACAGGGAATCAATTTTAAGCATCTGCTTCTTTATGGAATCTTTTCCTGATTTTTAAAATAATATTATCAATAGTTTCATAGACAATCGGCACAAATATCAATGTTAAAAACATTGAACTGGTTAATCCTCCGATAAGTACCCATGCCAGGCCATTTTTAGCCTCTGATGCAGCCCCGGATGCAAGCGCAATAGGCATCATTCCGAGAATCATTGTTAAAGTTGTCATGAAAATAGGCCTTATCCTTTCTCTTCCGGCTTCAATCAGCGCATCGAAGGTATTGACCCCCTTTTCTTTCATATTATTGGTAAAATCAACCAGGAGAATGGCATTTTTAGCTACCAATCCCATCATCATAATCATACCCAGAATTGAAAATATATTCAGGGTTTCCTTAGTAAGAGCCAATGCAAGCAAGGCCCCTATAATGGCAAGTGGAATTGAAAACAAAACCACAAAGGGATATACATATGAATTATAAAGTGCAACCATGATCAGATAAACGAATACAATACCAATCATAAAGGCTAATAAAAGACTAGTAAAAGCCTCTGCCTGTTGCTCAAGCTGCCCCTCATAGGATAAGCTTATACCTGCAGGTTTTTTAAGTCCTTTTACCTTTTCCTGAATTTCATCGCCTACTGTACCTACAGGTCGGCCAACTACATTTGACTTTACTGTAACAGATGGAATACGATTGTTCCTCTCGAGTTTGGATGGCCCTCTGCTTTGCTGAATTACCGCAAACTGAGTCATAGTTATGAGTTCTCCTCTTGAATTACTAATAGTAAGTCGTTTTACATCATCAACATTTCTTCGGTCAAACTGATCTAATACTATCTTGATATCATATTCTTCATCAGCTTCCCGATATTTAATATCGGTATTTCCAGTAAATGCTGTCATTAGCGTTCCCCCCACATCTGCAACTGTCAACCCTAATTTAGCGAGTTTATCTCTATCAAGTCTCACCTCCAGTTCCGGGTTACCCTCGTTCACTGACAAATCAGGATCACTTATTCCCGGAATTTTCTTTATTGTGGTTAATATTTCGTTTGCATATGACATTACACTTTTAAGATCAACACCTCTTACTACAATCTGAATGGGGAGATCGTCTGCAGCACCGGTAAGACCAGTGGGAGTAGATGTAACTTTAATACCGGGAATTTGAGAAATCTCATTTTTAATTTCATTCGCAAATTCATCCACTGTAATAGTCCTTTCTTTTTTATCAGTCATAATGACAGTAAGCTGTGAAATATTATTGGCTGGTTGATTAGAGCCCAAGGTAGAAGACTGGCCCACAGTAGAAAACACCTTTACGACAACAGGCTTTTTCAGGATTATTTTTTCTACCTGACTTGTAATCTGATTTGTATTATACAATGTACTGGTCTGATCAAGCTCAAGAGTAACAACAAACTCTCCCCTGTCACCTTCTGCAATAAAAGTGCTTCCGATCAAACCCAGCGGTATCAGAGAAAATGAGGCTATAAGCATCAATGCAATGATGGAAGTCACAATAAGCCTGTGTTGCAAAGACCACTTAAGAAGCTTTGTATAATTTTCTTTTAAATCTTCAAATTTATTTTCAAACCAGTTATTAAACCTTCCAAATAAAGTCTCATTGGAAAACTTAAGTACTCTGGAAAATCTCGATGCCAACATAGGAGTCACCGTAAAACTAACGAATAAGCTCATAAGTGTGGACACCATGACTACTATAGAAAACTCTCTAAGAATGTTCCCTATTAATCCTCCAACGAGTGAAAGCGGCCCGAATACAACAACATCAACAAGTGTAATAGATAATGCTGTGAATCCAATTTCATTCCTACCTTCAAGTGCAGCAGTTCTTTGATCACTACCCATTTCAAGATGTCTATAGATATTTTCCAGCACCACAATAGAGTCATCGACAAGAATACCTATAACCAGTGATAAAGCCATTAATGTCATCAGGTTAAGTGAAAAATTAAAAATATACATTGCAATAAAAGTGGAAACAATGGACAGTGGAATTGCCACCATTACTATTGCCGCATTTCTTATACTGTGAAGAAACACCAGCATTACAAGGGCCACCAGAATAACTGCAAACATAAGATCTTCAAGTACAGAATGTGCGGCGGCAAGAGTAAACGTGGATGTATCTGATGAAACAATAAAATTAAGATCTATATCTTTATACTCTTCCTGAAGGCCCTGAAGCATTTTTTTTACTTCTTCCGAAACCTGTACTGTATTGGCATCCGTCTGCTTTTGAATTAAAACTCCAATGGAACTTTTGTAATTGATACGACTTAAAGTTTCAACCTCTTCCGTTGCATCTGTAACCTCTGCAACATCGGATAATCTGACAAGTCCTCCGTTTTTTCCTGATAATACAACGAGATTAGCCAACTGATCCAGAGACTTTACCTCTCCCTCTACTCTTAAATCAAACTGATCCTTCTTTGCTTTTACTTCACCTGCAGGCACTTCCTGATTACCAGCCTTAATAACGTTTACAATCTGAGAAAGAGAAATACCATAAGCTTCCAACCTTTGCCTTTTCACATTAACCATTATCTTCCTCTTTTTACCACCTACAAGTGTTATTTGCCCCATACCAGGAATCTTTGACAGCTCTGGACGAATACGATCATCCATGAGCTGATAAAACTCCATTGGTGATAATTTTGAAGATGCACTGAACTGTAAAATTGGAAGGTCATCAAAGGAAAATTTATTTAAAGAAGGAGTTTCTGCATCGTCAGGAAGTGTCGACAACACAGAGTTTATCTTTCTCTGTGCATCCTGAAGGGCAATATCTACATTGGCATCATTGGTAAGCTGAATGGTAATAAAGGATACTCCTTCCTGAGATATTGAAGCAATCTTATCCAGATTTTCAAGCGTAGCCACAGCATCCTCCAAAGGTTTGGTAACAGAAGTTTCCATTACTCCTGGAGAAGCTCCCGGGTAAAGTGTAACCACAGAAATAACAGGCATTTCAAACTTGGGGAACAGGTTATAATTCAGCCTTTGATAACATATAATACCTACAATCGAAAGCACTGTAAATATTACAACGATCAAAGTCGGCCTCTTTATAGCTATTTCTGTAATCGACATATTATTGACCTATTATCTGAACAGGTGTTTTGTCTTTTAAATTTATTAATCCTGTTTTTACTATCTGATCTCCATCTTTCAAACCTTTGGTTACTTCAACTTTTTCAGGAAAGGACTGTCCTATTTCTATTGATCGTAGCCTCGCAGTATCTTTTTCAATAATATAAACCTGAGGATCATCAACACTTCCGACAAGAGACTCTCTTGGTATCACTAAAGGGTTTCCTTGTGTCAGAATACCAAAAGCAACATTAACAAATGTTCCGGCTTTCAGAGGGTTATCCTTTGGATTCTGAAACCTGATCTCAACATTATAATTATGAGCATCATCTCCTGTAGGACTTATGAAAGTAATGATTCCCTGAAAAACAGTATCGGGGTAAATATTGGTTCTAATTTTAACTTTATCATTAAGCTTAAGCTTATAGGCATCTTTTTCTGCAACGGCTAAGTCAATCTTTAAGGAAGACACATCTACAATTCTTGCAATCTGATTACCGGCTAACACAGCAGATCCAGGCTCTACAAACCTTTCTGTAATCATCCCCTTAAAAGGGGCTCTGATCGAAGCATTGGATAATTTCTTTTTATCCTGCTGAAGGTTGAAATCTGCTGTTTTAAGTGCAATTTTGGCTTCTTCAAGCTGCTGCTTCGTCACAGCATTTCCTTTGTATAGCTTTGTATATCTTTCAACATCCTTTTTCGCCTTTTCCAACGCAAGTTCTGATTTATTAACTGCCGCTGTCTGCTCTTTACTTTCCACTTTAGCTAAAAGAGCTCCTTTCTCTTTTACATCACCTTTCTCAATTGGAAGATCTATAATCTTACCCTGAACTTCTGTTATAACAACAGTAGTTTTATTTGGGATAATAGTCCCTAACAATTGCAACTCTTCAGAAATATTTTGCCTGATTACTTTGTAGACATTTACACTTACTTTTGGAGAAGTCGTTGTTGTCTGTTTAGATTTATCAATTTCTCTCTTATTGCTGCAAAGCCTCAACACAACCACCACAAAGATTATTGCTAATACAATAATTAATACGTAGCTTCTCTTCTTTGTCATCGTTCTTGATATTAACTATTTCCCAATCCACTTAATAACTTCACTGATTTTACCTTGAGACTTTGCAAGCTCCAATCTGGCCAGGTATGCGTTAAACAGAGATGTTATGTAATTTACCTGAGCAACTTTCAAAGAGTTCGTCGCATTAAGAAAATCAGAATAAGCTCCAACACCCTCCTTATAAGACAATATTTCACTATCATAAACAAGCTGTGCAAGCTTTATATTTTCTCCTGCAAGCCTTATATTATCCACAGAGGTATTAAAATCATCAAAAGCATTGGACAACTCTATATTGATCTGCTGCTCCAATCTTGATAGACTGATTTCCATTTTTTTTAACTCAAGCTTATACTGCTGTACCTGAGAACTTCTCTTGAAGCCACTGAAAACGGGCACTGTGAGCCTTAATCCTACGACCTGACTATTAAACCATTCCTTCTTCCAAAGATTGAACTCTTCCGAAAATGACTGATACTGATATTTACCAAAAGCCGTGAGTTGTGGTTGATACTCAGAAGTATATTGTTTCACTTGAAGAGCTCCCAATTCTCTTTTGGTCTGCATCAGTTTATAATCAGCTCTTTTCCAGTAATTCGGCTTATCGGGCAACTCTTCTAACTGAAATAATGCAGTAGTATCTGTATTTACAGTTGCAATTTCTACTTGTTCGCCTACCGGCATTCCTATCTGAAACTTTAATTGATTTAAAGAAGCCTTGACAGCTCTTTGAAGTGTCTTTAATTCAGTAAGCTGATTGCTATAATCAACATATACCCGATCCCTATCTGCTTTAGTAGCCACATCGTTTTTAAACTGAAGATCGACAATTTGAAAAAGGTTCTGGCTTTTCTCGAGATTAGATTTTTGAACTTCCACTCGTTGAACAGAAACAAGATATTGAAAGTATGATTTGCTTACATTGTAAATAGTATTTTCAATAACCTGTTGAGAAGACTGGCAATAATAAACCCTGCTTACCTTTGATGCTTTCAGCCCTACCCAATAGGATCCCATATATATAATCTGATCTAACTGAGCATAAGCAGCACTTGTGTACTGTACTCCGAAACGAACAGGCACAATGGCACCTGCTGGAGCACTTCTGTCAAAAAATATTGCAGGCAATGCAACCAAAGGTATTTTGATATTATCATCAAATGTGCCATATACATTTATCTGAGGGTAGCCAGAAGCGGCTGTCTTTCGTATATTTTGTAAAGCAATCTCTTCATCAATATGAGCTGAAAGAACATCTGTATGATGTACCAATGCATAGTCTATACATTGAGAAAGGTCCATAGTAGTTTGACCAGATGTTAAGTTTATAGTAAGCGAAAAAGAGACAATGCATACAAAATAATTTAACTTACTGATTCTTAAACTTCTCTTTAAGGGAAGAATCAGATGAAAAAAAACAATTTCTGTAAATATTGTACCTGCCTTACCTATATACATCAGAAAAACTGAGGGAATTTTATTTTTTATTTATAATCGATCTGACTTTTGACCTCTATCGATGCATTGCTTCAAATAAAAGTTAGAACTTTTTATTCCCGATTGAATACTAATACATTTTCCCCCCTTAATGTTTATAGAATTTATGGCAACCCGATTAATTTCTAATATTAATGCAAAACGTGTTATAAAATTTACCTTAAATTATTTCAATAAAGTGTCGGAAAATTACTATCTTCATAAGTTGATAATGAGCTATGAGAGTCTAATGAAGTATTTCAAACTACTATCCTTCTTTTTGCTATTTTCTCTCACTGGACAAGGCTTTTCCAGCAGTGTTTTTATTTTGAATGAGAATACAACTGATACAAGAGAGGACAGTATTTTCACTTATTTTAAGTTTTATAAAGACGCTTCAAATCAACTATTTGTTAATCAACTGAGGCAGAAAAACTTTCAAACCTACAACCACTATCAATCAAGTGAATTTGACAAAAACTCTACCTACTGGTTCAGGATTGAAGTTTCTAATAAATCAGAGGATCAAAAGGAATGGTTCTTTGAAATACTTGATCCTCATATACAAGCCATAAATGTTTTTGTCATTTATGGAAATGACACCACTCATTTTTCAAAAACTGGCTATCTGGACGAGTTTTCATCAAGAATTTCGAAACATAAAAACTTTATATTTCCTATTAAGTTTTATAAGGATGATAAGGCTACAATCCTTTTTTCAATAAAAAATAACTATTTCACTCGACCGGACATATGCATCCGAACTCCTCAGAAATTCCTGGATTACGCCTTAAGTGAATATTATTACCTCGGTATTTTCTATGGTATCCTACTCATCATGTCCGTCTACAATATATTCATCTATTTTTCAACAAGAGAAAATGTCTATTTATATTATGTAGCTTACGTAGTATGCTATTCTTTAAATTCCTTTTCAGAAGACGGTCTTGGTTTTCAATATGTGTGGCCTGATTTTCCAGGATTCAATGAGTTGATACAATATGCTCCGATATTGCTCATTACAGCGTTTGTATTTTATTCAAAAACCTTCCTTTCCCTTAAACAATATGCACCTAAGCTAAGAAAAGGGATTGACATTAGCCTTATCATTTACTGTATTATGTTTTGCATAAACAATTTCTTTCTGCAGATTTCATGGATAAGGTACTTTTATCTCCTTCCTTTTATACTGATATTCATAGCTGCAATTACTGCCACCAGAAAGGGAAATAAGTCTGCTAAATATTTTATTCTTGCTTTCTCATTATTCCTGATATCGTTTTCAATTTTTATATTAAGAATAAACGGATTTGTTGCAACCAATATCTATACGGTCTATAGTCTTAATTTTGGTTTCCTTCTTGAAGTAGTGTTGTTCTCTTCAGCTCTAGGACAAAGATTAAAAATTGAAAAGGAGGAGAAAACGCGCATTGACAAAATGCTCATTATGCAGTTGCAGGAAAATGAAAAACTTAAAGATTCAATAAATCAAGAACTGGAGCTTAAAGTTAGAGAAAGAACAGAAGAAGTCAACAGAAAGAACAGGGAACTGGCTATTGCCCTTTCCAACCTTGAAGAAAAAAGCAAACAGATAGAGGAACTGAATAAGCTTCTGGAAATTGACAACAAAGCCTTAAACCAAAACATCAAAGATATTACCAAGGCTCGTTTGATGCTCAAAGATGTTACACTTGAAGAGTTTCAAAAGATATATCCTGATGAAGAGAGCTGCTTTAAATATTTGTCAGAAATTAAATGGACCAAGGGATATATTTGTAAAAAATGTAGCAATAAAAATTCATCCGCAGGCAAAACCCCATACTCTAAAAGATGCACCAAATGCGGTTATGATGAATCTGTAACTACATATACCATCTTTCACAATTCAAAACTTCCTATTACACAAACATTTTATCTGTCGTATCTTGTATTAGCCAATAAGAATATTTCATCACATGAGTTATCCGAAAAACTTAAATTAAGACAAAAGACTTGTTGGGCATTTAAGAAGAAGATTATAGATTCAATTAATAGTTCGGGAACAGGTAAATTGAATTCAAAAGATTGGGGCAAGATATTTTATAATAGCAATACAGCTAAGGAGCAACCCCGTCCAGCTTAATCCTTACATTACCCTACTTATTTAACAGAGGATAATATCTTTCTTTTATTATATTGAAATGGTGCGTTTCATGACCAATAATTACAAAGCCCAGTCCCAAGACAGATATTTCTCTGTTAAAACAAATGCCTTTACTAAGAGACATATCTTTTGAAAATGATTTAAAAAGCAGTAAAGAAGATTGTCTCACTACAATTAATTCATCTATCAAATCTTTTATAGTTCTGTTTGTTGTGTCTGCATTACTTGCTAGTAATGTCTCGTCATATCCTGGCAATACCGTCTCATCTTTCCTGGAAAACCTTAAAGCCCTGTAAGACTGTATTCTTTCATTATCAATTATGTGTTGAATTATTTGTTTTATAGTCCATTTTCCCGGTTTATACACATGGTCACCTATTTCTTTATATAATGAAAGATCAAGCATGTTAAGGTTTTGAATGGATAAACTCATTGCTTTTACAAGATCCTGCTCTTCTACCAGATCTATGTACCTGTCAAAGAAATCCGGCATCGGATTTATTTCTGATTTATTCATAAAGTGTTTATATAATTAACTGATTAGACTATGCAAATATAAAAAAATGATCATGCAGCAAAAGGTTTCGGCAGAATCCTACTTAAGAATGTCTTTTTTTCAATACATTTAAAATAAGATACTAAAATAAATAAGATTTTGAACATCTATTCACTTTTCCGATTGGAGAACATTAGTTTATTAAAAATTTTCCTGCTAACAAGCGTAATTTTAGCTATTCCTATTTTTTTATTACTAATCTTCATACTAGACCAGATTTTCTTCAATCAAACAGAAATGATCTTCTGGGTATTATTTCTAATTACAATGTTTCCCTGCGGAACACTAGGAATATTATC
The DNA here is from genome assembly GCF_000775915.1 of Sporocytophaga myxococcoides. Classification (NCBI taxonomy): domain Bacteria; kingdom Pseudomonadati; phylum Bacteroidota; class Cytophagia; order Cytophagales; family Cytophagaceae; genus Sporocytophaga; species Sporocytophaga myxococcoides. The sequence goes on along the minus strand of NZ_BBLT01000005.1, from coordinate 47,719 downwards.
AGGATATATTTTAATCCTCAAAGCAAAAAAAATAAAGAGTGAATTTGGTTTTTCAATTGGCCTGTTTATTATTCTTTGCAGTATTGGCTATTGCTTTATTGGTACTGCAGGTCTTATGCTAATTTACATTGTCACTAGCTAAGATAATAATTTCAAATTTGCAATACCCCTCAACCTTACTTGTTTAAACATAGTTTTTTTTATTTTAAAAATTCCCCCAAGGTAAAATATTTTAAAATAAATTAATTAACTTTCCTTTACAAATTACAATATCATAATTATAGAATTTCGGATATATCTGGAATGGCATTTCCACTATAAACATTATGACCAACAACTTCCTATAGTTCCGAAATACGCATGAAATACAGTTTTTAGGCTACTCAATTCAGTTAAACTTTTTTCACTAAACTATGGACGAATATAGACAAGATTCCAATCATATAGGAGTAATTCAATCCGATAGATCCAGCGTTTTAATTGAAGATCAGATTTACCCAATACACTATGAATATTTGTGCTATACCTTTAAACCTGATAGCAGAATCAAGGGGCATCTGAGACTGGAAGAAAATATTATAGATGGCAGCACTGCACTTGCTCCGGAACATGGACAAGTTATTGTCAAAAAGATTATTAATGGGATAGCTTATTTCGAAGGTAATGATTTGTTTTGTGAAGTAAGGTTACTCTGTCCATTGTCAGGTCCAACACCTGTCTTTGTCCCACAAATCCTGCTTATTTAATAAACTTGATTAAGTCACTTCATGCCTGACTTAATCATACAGGTAACTACTCAACACTTTCAGTCTTCTTAAAATATGGCTGATTGAAATATTGCTTTCTGAACCACAATTCAAAAGCCGGATCTAGGAATTCATAGGTATTATTTATTTCATGTACAATATCAGCATTTAAAAGTATAACTTTATTTTTACTGACATTTCTTGGGGTTCCCAGCTGATAAATGTTCATCACCTGTGCCGATGTAAGCTGGGTTTCGCCTTTAACTATTGCTTTTAACAGATTCAGCTGAGTCACACTTACAGATTCAACCTCTTTCTGGTAAAAAGGAGTGTTGGCCTGAATAAGCTCCAGGAGAGCATTCTCAATATTAACTCTTGTTGCTAATGGCAATGCGCTATTCCAGGTATAGTGCGCCAGTTGTTGCACATACCAGGAATGATTTTTCATAAGCACAGCTATAAGTCTTGCATCTTCTTTACTAATTATTTTATTGGTTTCGGCAAACTTAGAAGTTATAAAGTCAACCCAACGATTCTCCTCTATCTTTGGTAAAAGCATAATATCACCAAATCTGTAAAAAGGTTTTGATGGATTATTAAAAATATCAGCCATCATATGTCTCTTGCTTCCGAAGAGACAATAAGCTACGTTTTTCTGTCTTTGCCATACAGCCCGAAGTTTTTTCTCAAAATTTTCATAATCATTATAACCAGAGATATTCTGAAACTCATCAAGGCAAATGATCCATTTAATGCCCTTTTTTTGTCCGATGGTTTCCGGAAGGTTTAAAATCTCCTCGCTATGTTTACGGAGATCCTTCCAGTCAAAACTAAGACTGAAATCATTTTCAGGGTCAAGCCCCAGATTTATTCTGGGTATAAGCTTTTTAAATAATTCCTTACCATATCCAATCCATTCCTGCCACTTGCCAGAGGATGCTTTTATAACCTCCCTGGCATAAGTTTCAAGGAACTCCTCCTGGCTTCCAAGAGTAAAGAGATCAATTACTACAGTTTTATATTCTTTCGGATATTCTTTACTGATTTCAGATACTACTTTTTCAACAAGCGATGATTTCCCCCACCTGCGGGGAGAAATTATGGTGGTATTTATGCCATTCAAAAGATTATCTTTTAAGCGCTTTACTTCGTTTTCACGGTTGGTAAATGCTGTAGAAGATACAGTATTACCATATGCAAAGGGAGATATGATCATAGAACCTTATATATTATACTCATTGGTATTATACCTAAAGGTACAAAAATAACAAACTGACTACTAACCCGATGTCGATTATTTCGACTAGAAATCATATAGATCTCCGTCAATCGAGGATACTATAAGGCACACAAGTCCAAATCCTAAAATTATTAAGGTGATAATCGACAAAAGAAAGATTTTTAAAAAATAAGAAATATTTATCCAACTCCCGTTGTTCCTTATTTTATGACATACAATGAAGTATGCTTCAGACTATAGAATAATGACAATAGACTGGAATGCCAATAAAGAAAAAATACAGAGTTAAACTCATAAAAATAGCAAAAATCAATTCAATTGATCTCCCACCATTTTCATAATCTGAAAATGCATAAAATTATCCATTGATACATTACGTTTTGTATTTTCATTAAAATTAAGAGGTTTGATAATATAACCTGTCACCCCGAACTCTTCGCCTCTGCTTCTGTCCCTATCTTCATTGGAAGTTGTCATAATAAAGATTTTAACATTATTAAATGTATTATCTTTCCTCAATTCTGTCAGAAATTCACCGCCATTCATTTTAGGCATATTAAGATCCAAAACGATTATATCCGGAATAGGAATTCTATTTTTACCTTTCAAGAGATCAAGTGCTTCTATTCCATTAAAGGCTGTATGCAAAAGAATCGGCAGATTTATTTTTTTTAAAGCACGCTCAAAACTAATGACATCCAATTCATCATCTTCTATTAATAAAATTGAAATTTCTTTCATAAGAATTACTGGTTATTTATATTGGAAAGCCAACTTTAATGGCAGGCCAGGTAAATATAAAGGCAGCTCCTTCTCCTTCATTTGAAACTACTCTTATATTCCCTTTCTTATCTTCTATAATTTTTTTCACAATGGATAATCCAATACCTGTGCTTTCAACTTCATGCTTTTCACGCAAAGTCTGAAATAATCCAAAAATTTTATTATGATATTCTGGAGAGATACCTACTCCATTATCTTCCACAGTAAATTCAACCCCATCAGGAATCTCCTTTGAAATAATCGTAATAATCCCCGGTTTGTTACCTTTATACTTTACTGCATTGCTTATCAGATTGGAAAACACTTGTTGAATTCTCAGTTTCTCAGTAAAAATCACAGGCATCTTATTGGATACCCTTACTTCAAAATCACCAGGAACAATAGAATCCACAATATCTGCAAGCAGTTCGTTCACATTTACCTCTTCAAGAGGCTGACTGGTTCTTCCTATTTTTGAATATTCCAGCAAACCATTTATGAGACTTTCCATACGCTCAACCCTTCCTTTTAACTTATCAAGATACTTATGCACCTCAGGGGAAAATTCACTACCATAGTCTTCCTCCATCCAATGAACCAGATTGTATATACCTCTCAGAGGTACCTTTAAATCATGAGAAACTACATAAGCATAATTATCCAATTCAGAAAAACTCTTTTTTAACTTCTCTGACATAATATTTAAAGAATCCGACAATTGTGACAACTCATCTTTTTCAGTATCCTTAATAGCCTCAAATTGGCCTTTAGAGATATTATCCGCAAGGCTAACCATAGACTTAATTCTATTTATGATAATATGAGTGATATAAAACGCACTTATTACCCCAACTGAAATTGTAATAATTGCCAATAACATTGTGACACGCTTAGCTATGGCAATAGACTCATTCAGTTTTTCCCTCCTGGCTTTTCTAACCCTGTATTCGGTTTTATCAAACTCTTTGAACTTTTTAGAAATCTCATCGGTCATTTTTTTCCCGAATTCTTTTCTTAATTTCTCTTCAAAAAGAACTTCATATTCGCTTGAAATTACTTTAGGATTAATTTGTTTGAATTTAGCCTGGATTAGGTCATTGGCATATACCAGCCATTGGTTGTGCAACTTTTGTATCTCATTGAATCTGGTTATCTGAGCAGGAGAATCGGAAATGAGCTTACGTTGTTCATCCACAATACCTCCCAGGTCTTTTATACTCGAGTAATAAGGGTCTAAAAATGATTTATTCTCTGTAAGCAAATAACCTCTGAAATTAGACTGCATTTCGAGGATAATCTTATGAATTTTAGCAGAGTTGCGAATAATAGCCTCAGACTTGGTAAGGTACTCTGTGTTCCTGTTTACATCCGAAGAAAGTTTAAGATTGACTCCAAAACTAATAAATGAAAAAATGATGATCAGAGAAAAACTTGCTATAATTTTACCAGATAATCTAAGTTTCATAAACAATATATAACAGGTTAATATTGTTAATGTTTTAAACAAAAAAGGCACCTACAGGTTTATGTAGGTGCCTTTAAAGAGCCCCCAGTCGGAATCGAACCAACGACCTACTGATTACAAGTCAGTTGCTCTACCAGCTGAGCTATGGAGGCTTTATTTTGTTTTTGCTTTTTCGTTTGCCTTAAAAGCGAGTGCAAAAGTATAGGACTTTTCGAAATATCCAAAACAATTCAAAAAAATTATTTTTCATTTTCTGCATCTTTTATCATTTTCAATTGATCTTTTAGCTCATCTATTTCATTTTGAGCCATTTCTATTTTTGAATAAAATTCTTTTTTCAGCTTGTCTGCTGCTGCAGATTTTGCAAAAAATTCCAGGTTGGTATTCAAACGATCAATTTCTTGCTTTAGCACTGAAATTTTGCGGTGAATTTCTTTCTCTTTTTGATAAAGTTTTTTTCCACCTTCAGGATTTGTTTTTAATGCATTAATCTGAAGGCTTAACTTTAATTTGTCTACTTCAGACTTATCTCCTTCAAGATGCCCAAGGAAATTATCAACAGCTCTCTGATATCTTGCATTGATATCTTTCATTTCTGCTTTAGGCACAAAACCTATTTTTTTCCATTCATCCTGTATAACTTTTAAATCATCCGGATTGGAATCCTTTTCAGAATTAAGTTTTTCCAATTTTTGAATAAGAGCATTTTTCTTTTCCAGATTATCTTTAAACTCCTTTTCATGTTCTGCCTGCATTTCCCTTTTCTTGTTAAAGAAATGGTCACAAGCAGTTTTAAAACGTTTAAAAATCGGCTCTTTTTCTTTTATTGGCACAGGGCCGATTGCTTCCCATTCTTTTTGAAGATTTTTTAATTCTGTTGCTGTTCCGCTAAAATCAGTCTGATCTTTTAAAACTTCAGCTCTTTCACACAAAGCAATTTTCTTCTTAAGGTTTTCTTCTTTTTCCACCTCAAGGTGTTTGAAAAATACCTCTTTGTTATGGAAAAAGGATTTACATGCACTCCAGAATCTTTTTGATATTTCTTTTCCTTTATCCTGAGGAACACCTCCAGCCTGCTTCCACTTCTCTTGTAATTCCAGCAGCTCTGCTGTCTTCTGTTTCCACTCTTCAATTCTAGTTGTCTGGAATTGAGCGAATCCGGCAATAGCATCAGCTAGTTTTATTTTGACTTCAAGATTTTGTTCCTGACGTTCTCTTAATTCCTTATAATATTCACCTCGTTTCTCATAGATTTTATCGGAAGCTACTTTAAATCTATTCCAAAGAACTTCCTGATCCTCCTTCGGAACAGGTCCAATATTTCTGAATTCTTCATGCAGAACTTTAAGTTCTCTAATCAGAGCATTTACTGTCTGGTTCGATTCAGCAAGGCCTTCTGCTTTTTCACATATTTCGATTTTAGCTTCTAGATTTTTCTTTCTATCCAGCTCCTTCAGTTCAAAATATATACTTCTGTTATTGTAAAATCGCTCTACCAAAGCATTATAATTAGCCCATATTTCCTGAGTATGAGCAGCAGGTACTGAGCCAATTTTCCTCCACTCTTCCTGAATCTCTTTCAGTGAAGTAATGCTTGTCTGAGTTTCCTCAGCAGAGATCAATGCTCTGAGCTTATCTAGCAACTCGTTTTTCTTCGTCAGATTTTTTTCCTTATCCTTTTCCAGGTTAAGAAAGTGTTCTGATAACTTGTGGCGTAGCTGATCATATTGTTTATCAAACTTTAAACTCACATTATCTCTTCGATAATCAAAATCGGTTTCTTCACCCCCATTGGCAAGGAATTTATTCAATGCTTCATTCTTTTCAACTTCCAGCAAATGATCATAATGATATTTAATCTGCTTTAGCATTGCAGATGCTTTGCTGAGATTTTCATCTAGCTTCATGCCTTCAAGCAACTTTAGCAAATCTTCTTTTGAAAGTTGTGATAGATCACTAATATGTTCATGGGCATGTTCTTCATCATGAACATCCATTTCATCTATCATAGATTTTATAGGAGTAGCCACCTCCTCGCCCTTTCCGCCTTCCTTTATCTTGTCATTTCCCAAAAGTTCTTTTTCCTTGCTCATGGTATTACCTTTTAAAAATTTTTAATTCAATCTTGGATCAATAGGATAATTCGATAGCATTTTATACTTCCCCCCCATACTCTTCAACATTTCCCGCCAAAGATTAGCAGGCTCTATATCAAATATATCCTCAGTTTCAACATGGCTTACAATCCATGAATTTGCTTTAAATTCGTTTTCCAGCTGCCCACCTTCCCAACCTGAATACCCCAGAAAAAATCTGAAATCTTCAGCATTGGCCAGGTTATTATTAAACAAGTCTAGTACTTGTTCGAAATTTCCTCCCCAGTATAAATTATCTCCTAACTTTACTGCCCCTTCAATATTATAATTATTTCTGAAAATGAAATGTAGCGAATCTTGTGCAACAGGTCCTCCAATATACAAAAGCTCTTCCGAATTTACACTTTCCAAAACAGAATTAAGCGTAATAATCGTAGGTCTGTTGAGCACAAGCCCCAGAGCTCCCGATTCTCCATACTCACACATAATAATCACAGTCCGTTCAAAGTTATCATCACCCAGGTATGGCTCCGATATTATTACATTACCTATCTTCAACATTCGTAAATCAAAATTCTTTTTATCTGAAAATGTTTGATATCAGCTATTTAATAAATATCTATCAATATATCATACTATAACAATTATACAAGTACTAAGGGTACATTGCAAGTTTTTCATATTTAGTTAAAAGATATTATTAATAAATTCATATTTAATACCTAACTTCAATTCTGAATTAAAAAACATACCTTACCGGCATTTGTTTTTACAACCTATTGCGCATGAACAACAAGGAGCAAAATTTATCAGACATTAGAAATGAATACAAACTTAAAATACTATCTGAGTCTGATGTAAAAGAAAATCCATTGGACCAGTTTCAAGAATGGTTGGATCTGGCTGTAAAAAGTAATTTGTACGAACCTACTGCCATGACCTTATCTACGTGTGATAGTCGTTGCAGACCTTCTTCAAGAATAGTTCTCTTAAAAGGATTAGATGAAGGTTTGGTGTTTTTCACAAACTATGAGAGTAAAAAAGGTAAGTTAATAGCTGAGAATCCTTTTGCTGCTGTATTGTTTTTCTGGCCTGAGTTAGAGCGTCAGGTAAGAGTTGAAGGCAAGGTTGTAAAAGTAAGTCATGAAGAATCTGATAAATATTTTTATTCCAGGCCAAAAGCTTCGCAGATAGGCGCTATTGTTTCTCCTCAAAGTAAAATTATTTCTTCCAGAAGTGACTTGGATTCAATGTTTGAAAAATCGCTGGCTGACCATGAAAACAAAGAAGTAAAAAGACCGGAGCACTGGGGTGGATACAGGATCATACCTGAATATTTTGAATTTTGGCAAGGAAGATCAGGAAGACTTCATGACAGAATATTTTATCAAAGAGAAAATAACGGATGGATTAAAGGCCGACTTGCTCCTTGATCAGGAAGGTTTTACAACAATTCAAACATGTTTTTAATGCCTATGTTTCTTTCAGATGTAAATCCTTCTCCATACTTAACCCCTATAGAATGCCCTAATTCTAATGCTCTGGCTTCAATGAATAATAAAAATTCCGGTGAAGAAATATAAGTGCCAGGTTCTTCGCTATCTGGATTGAAAAACTGACTACGAAATGCTTTAATTGTTTTTATTTTTTGATCCCAATAAGGAGTTACATCTACTATCAGATCTGGTTTTATATATCTATCTTGTATATAATGATATACATTCCTTGGCCTCCAAGCCTTCTGTCCCGTTTCAATTTTTATAAGCCCTGAAAGAAAACTGGCTCTTGATACAAGATCTGAAGCCCTTCCATGATCAGGATGCCTGTCATGCAATGCATTGGTGATTATAATCTCTGGCTGGTACTTTCTGATTGCTTTTACAATAGCAATTATATGGTCTTTATCTTCAACAAAAAATCCATCTTCAAATCCAAGATTTTCCCTAGCTGCAAGCCCCAGAATACTAGCAGCTGCTTCTGCTTCCATCTCCCTGATTTCAGGTGTACCTCTTGTACCCAACTGGCCACGGGTGAGATCTACCAGCCCCACTTTCTTTCCCATTTCAATATGGCTGATTATAGTCCCTGAACAGGCTAATTCCGCATCATCAGGATGTGCAGAAAGCACCAGCATATCTAATTTCATAGGTATTAAAAGCAGTTATATCTTTTTATCTAATTCTAAGTTTTCTCCCGACCTTAAGAGTGGTTCTGGTTGAAATACCATTCAGTTTACAGATTGTACTAACAGGCACTCTGTATTTCTTACTAATTGTTCCCAATGATTCCCCTGATCTTACTCTGTGATAGAATACTTTTCGGGCTTCTCTCAAATACTCAAAATGAGAAGGATTAAGCTCAAATACCTTCGATTTTAATGTATTCATAGGAAAATCATAAAGTTCTTCAGGATTAATTGCATTCCCCTCATATCGTACTTCAAAATGTAAGTGAGGTCCAGTACTTCTACCTGTATTTCCCCCATCACCTATTAATTCTCCGGCTTTTACCAATTGCCCCACAGAAACATGAGATTTGGAAAGATGGCCATAAAGTGTTTCAAGACCATTGTAATGTCTGATCATTACATAATTCCCATACCCGCCTGCATTATATTGATTTATTCTGACAATACCGTCAAAACATGCTACAACAGGATCTCCGATTTCAAGCTTTAAGTCTGTTCCATAGTGCCATCTGGTGTGACGCATACCAAATTCAGATGTTTTATGGCAACCTGTAAGAGGCATTGACCAGTTAAAGCCACCAAGAGAATCATACAGGTGAATATTCAATGTGTCTGAAAACTTGGAACCATCGCGCTTGTATGGGTTTACAGTTCTTGAATCCCAAATAGAATAATATTCGGCAATAGTGACCCAAATAGAATCCATCTTTAATTGCTCGGCTACTTCTACAATACTTGTTTCACCTTCATCAATATCAGTGGTGTCTTCGCTGACTAGCTCCGGTTCTCTCTGAGGGTCAAAGTAGATGGCATTTTCAGTATCTGAGGTATCGACAAATTCTTCATCAAAAAGTATTTTGCCTGCTTCCGGTACTGAATACTCAATGGATGGGGTTTTAACATTTAAGAAATCCTTATTCTTTTTTTCCTGAGAAAAAGCTTTCAGGGAAAAAAAGAATAGGATTATCAAAAGTGAATAGCACTTTTTATTCTGCATTATTTAACTGTTTCCTCTTCAGCTTCTTTAGCGGCAAGATATCGTTCAGCATCAAGTGCAGCCATGCAACCAGAACCGGCCGCTGTTACTGCTTGTCTGTATATATGATCCTGCGCATCACCACAAGCAAAGACACCTTCAATATTTGTTTTACTGCTTCCCGGTAATGTATTAATATATCCGTTGTTGTCAAGATCTAACCAACCTTTGAATATGTCTGTATTAGGCTTATGACCTATGGCAACGAAAAATCCCTGAACAGAAATATTTGTTAATTCTCCAGTTTGAACATTCCTTACTCTCATTCCTTCCACTTCCTCTTCTCCTAATATTTCATCGGTTTCAGAGTTCCATAATACTTCTATATTAGGAGTGTTTAATACTCTTTTTTGCATGATTTGTGAGGCTCGCATGGTATCTCTTCTAACAAGAAGATATACCTTTCTGCAAAGCTTAGAAAGATAAACAGCCTCTTCACAAGCAGTATCACCAGCACCTACAACCGCAACATCTTTACCTCTGAAAAAGAATCCATCACACACAGCACAAGCAGAAACTCCTCTCCCGTTTAGTCTTGCTTCAGATTCTAAACCAAGCCATTTTGCTGATGCACCGGTAGAAACTATAACAACGTCCGCATGAATCAAATGTGATTCGTCAATAATTACTTTATGTACAGGACCGGTAAAATCTACAGAAGTAGCCATACCAAATCTGATATCAGTGCCAAATCTCGCTGCTTGTTTCTGAAAATCTTCCATCATTTTCGGACCAAGTACCCCTTCAGGATATCCAGGATAATTTTCCACTTCATTTGTAATCATTAACTGCCCGCCGGGCTGAGCTCCTTGGTATAATACAGGTTTTAAACCAGCTCTTGCTGAATATATTGCCGCAGTATATCCTGCAGGACCGGAGCCAATGATAAGACACCCAACTTTTTCTTCTGCCATAACAAACGTGAAATTTTTAAGGCTGTGAATTTCGTGAAAAATCCCTATTAATCCAAAACCATATGTTCCGGCATAAAGTTCCGTTCATCCAATAAAATTAGAGAACAACTACAATCTATTATCATTGTTGTTCAGTCCTTTGCGACAAAATTTAACAAGTTTATAAATTCCCAGGTTGTTCTGATATGAAGTCTAGATAAGTGTTGAATGCCAAAATTTTATAAAATGAAATCGAGCAGAAATATTTCAATTCTATTAATGTTACTTTTTGTATCTTTTATTTCATACTCATGCAAAAAAAGAACTGTCGTTAACACAAAAGAAAAACATGATAATGGTAAAACAAAAATTGTGAAGCGAGAAACAACTATCAGAAGGCCAACTGCTAATAATGATATAATTGGTAACCGCATGAAATACAAAGAATATTATGAAAATGGCAAAAGGAGATCCTATGAAAAATCAAGGAATTACTCTAAAATATGGCCAATTAAGGAAGAAAAACCTGATAAAAAAGTATTAATAAAAAGGTATAATGAAAGGGGGAAACTTGTATATAAATTCACTAAAACGAAAAAGGGAGAAGAAGTACACAGGTATGATGATAAAGGACGGCTCACCTACATACAACTGATTGAAAAGGGAAAAGTGAGAAAAGTAATAGATGTGAATAAACAAAAGATAGTTAAAAGAAATTAAAAAAAGCCCTAAATGGGCTTTTTTTAATTAGATTAACCTAAATAAGGTTTAAGTGCTTTACTCCTTGAAGTATGTCTTAATCTTCTGATCGCTTTTTCTTTAATCTGACGAACCCTCTCTCTTGTAAGGTTGAATTTCTCTCCGATCTCTTCCAATGTCATGGAATGCTCTCCATTAAGACCGAAATAAAGAGTAATTACATCTGCTTCACGTTGCGTTAATGTTGAAAGTGCTCTTTGAACTTCTTTTCTCAAGGAGTCATTCATCAGTTCTGAATCAGGGGTAACCTCACTATCATTTTCCAAAACATCCAGAAGGCTATTTTCTTCTCCCTGAACAAAGGGGGCGTCCATTGAAACATGACGACCTGAAATTTTGAGAGTATCAACAACTTCAGAAGTACTTACCTCTAATACTTCAGCAAGTTCATCCGGGGAAGGCTCTCTCTCGTATTTTTGCTCAAGATCAGAAAAGGTTTTGGATATTTTATTTAAAGAACCAACTCTGTTTAAGGGTAGTCTTACAATTCTTGACTGCTCGGCTAATGCCTGAAGGATTGATTGACGAATCCACCATACGGCATAAGAAATAAACTTAAAACCTCTTGTTTCGTCAAATCTCTGAGCAGCTTTAATAAGGCCAAGATTCCCTTCATTAATCAAATCTCCCAGCGAAAGTCCTTGATTTTGATATTGTTTTGCAACAGAAACAACGAATCTAAGGTTTGCTTTTGTAAGCTTTTCCAAAGCTAACTGATCACCTTCTCTGATTCTCTTCGCCAGTTCCACTTCTTCATCAGGGGTAAGTAGATCCACCTTTCCAATCTCCTGAAGATATTTGTCAAGTGACTGGCTTTCCCTGTTGGTAATCTGTTTGCTTATCTTAAGCTGTCTCATTAAATTGGGTATTTATGCTTGTATAGATGACAAAATTAAGCGAAAATCAAGTGCAAAATTTAATTAGTGAAACGATTTTTTTTTTGCTTTAGTTATAAAATTCTGCTCTTATTAGATGAAGTTTATTTGCTTTGTTCCGATTCTTTTTTTTCCGGCTTCGGTATCAATACTTTGCGTGATAATCTGAATTTACCAGTTTTTTTGTCAACTTCCACTAGTTTAACCTTAACTTCTTCTCCAACTTCCAAAACACCCTCCATATTCTCCAATCTTTCCCACTTAATTTCAGAAATGTGAAGTAAACCGTCTTTGCCAGGCATAAACTCGACAAAAGCTCCAAATGGCATTATAGACTTAACTTTACCTTGGTAAACCTCTCCCACTTCAGGAATAGCCACAATTCCTTTTACCCATTTCACAGCCTTGTCCATTACTTCTTTATCCTTGGCAAAAACATTTACCAAACCACCATCCTCAACTTCTTCAATAATCAACGTGGCTCCAGTAACTTTTTGTATTTCCTGGACTACTTTTCCTCCAGGACCGATTACAGCACCGATCATATCTTTAGGAATTCTTATCGCAAAAGATCGAGGAGTATGAGGTTTTAGATCAGCTTTCGGTGCATCTAGAGTTTTCTTAATTTCATTAAGAATGTGAAGTCTTCCGTTTTTAGCTTGCTCAAGCGCTTTCTCAAGTATTTCATAAGACAACCCTTCGACTTTCATATCCATCTGACATGCAGTAATTCCCTGCTCAGTTCCTGTTATTTTAAAGTCCATATCACCAAGATGATCTTCATCACCAAGAATATCAGAAAGAACTGCCCATCTATTTGTTTTGTAGTCAGAGATCAATCCCATCGCAATACCAGATACAGGTGCCTTAATTTGAACTCCTGCATCCATTAGGGCTAAAGTTCCGGCACAAACTGTTGCCATTGAGGAAGATCCATTAGATTCTAAAATATCAGAAACGATACGAATAGTGTATGGATTTTCAGATTCAGGAGGTAATACCTTTTTCAAAGCTCTAAGAGCCAGGTTTCCGTGCCCAACTTCTCTTCTTCCTGGTCCTCTGTTTGGTTTAACTTCACCTGTAGAAAATCCAGGAAAATTATAATGAAGCATAAACTTGTTTGTACCCGCAACCATTGCACTGTCGATCATTTGCTCGTCCAGTTTGGTTCCCAAGGTTGCAGTAGTAAGAGATTGAGTCTCTCCTCTTGTAAATATTGCAGAACCATGGGCTGAAGGCAGATAATCTACTTCACACCATATTGGTCTTATTTCATCAAGCTTTCTGTTATCTAACCTTACTCTCTCATCTAAAACCATGTTTCTTACAGCTTCTTTCTCGATTTCATGGTAATATTTACTGATCAATTTTAAATCTTCAGTATGATCTTCAGGTAAAGACTCTATAAATGCCTTCTTTATTGCCTTAAAAGATTCCCCTCTTACAGCTTTATTGGCATTTCCCTGTTTTGCAACAGCATATACTTTATCATAAAGCTCTTTATGCATTCTTTCTTTAAGTTCTGCACTATTTACTTCATGACAATATTCTCTCTTTTGTGTTTTACCTGCCTCAGCTTCAAGCTCTTTAAGGATGGTGCAATGTACTTTGATTGTATCATGAGCAACTTTTAACGCTTCCAACATCACTGATTCCGGTACCTCGTTCATTTCACCTTCCACCATCACAATATTGTCATAAGAAGCACCCACAATAAGATCTAAATCTGCTCCCACCATTTGAAGTGGAGTGGGATTGATTAAAAATCTTCCGTCTTTTCTTATAACTCTAACTTCAGATATCGGTCCATTAAATGGAATATCTGAAACTGCCATCGCTGCTGAAGCTGCAAGAGCTGCAAGACAATCCGGCAGAGCATCTTTATCAGCAGAAATCAGGCTTATGTTTACCTGAGTATCAGCATGATAATCATCTGGAAACAAAGGTCTCATAGCTCTATCCACTAGTCTGGAGACCAAAACTTCCATATCACTTAATTTTCCTTCCCTCTTTAAAAAGCCTCCAGGAATTTTCCCTGCAGAAGCAAATTTCTCCTGATAATCAACTGATAAAGGCATAAAATCTACACCTTCTTTTACTTCTATGGCAGAAACTACAGTAGCAAGAAGCATTGTATTTCCCAATCTCACTACCACAGAACCATCCGCCTGTTTGGCCAATTTCCCTGTTTCTATGGAAATAACTCTTCCGTCTTCTAAAGGAATATTTTTCCTAATTATGTTTAACGACATCTTTAATTTTATAAAACTCTTGTGAATTAAAAATCAGATTTGCGGACATCAAAAATAGCGAAGCAAATAATAAAAAGAGGGAATTCGACCGAATCCCCTCAATTTTTTTATTTTCTCAAATTGTGTTCAGCGATTATTGCTCTGTAACGATCAATATCTACATTTTGAAGATAATCCAAGATTCTTCTTCTTTTACCAACAAGTTTCAAAAGTCCTAATCTTGTAGAGAAGTCTTTGGGATGAGTTTTCAAATGCTCTGTCAAATAATTGATTCTATGGGTGAAAAGAGCAATTTGAGATTCAGATGAACCAGTATCCTTAGCAGATTTTTCTCTGCTGTTTTTTTTAAAGATCTCCTGTTTTTTTTCTGTGCTTAAATACATGCCTTTTATTTGTCTACTTATATTCCGATTTAATAAACCGCAAAGATATTAAACTACATTTTAATATACAAATATTAACAGAATATTAAATTCAACCTATTTCTTCTTAAAAATCTTTTTAACCGCTGAAATTAAGGGTGTATAGATATCCGTTTCAAGTAATCTGGAATCTTTTCTTGCTTTGTACCAAAAGAACAAACCTACAGGAAAGAGCATACAATTGGCCCACCACATACCTATCGGTACTTCTATCAGACTTTCTTTTGCCCACTTTTCTCCCATGATAGATAGTACATAAAAAAGTATGAAAAAAATAATTGAAATAAGCACCGGAATTCCGAACCCGCCTTTTTTAATGATAGCTCCTAATGGCGCTCCAATAAGAAACATGATAATGCAGGCAAGTGATTGTGTATACTTTCTATACTTTTCAATTTCAAATATATTAGAATCTTTAGTTAGGTGATATAATCTTTCTACGTGGGTTGAAGTAAATGCTTTAATACTTCTAGCCTGATTAACAGCCCTATTTAGGATCTGTTGCTTATTGGCCTTCACTAAAGAATCATTTACATTAATTGCCTGTGCTTTTGAAACTTTTCTTGCAACACTATCTTGTCTGGTATGAAAACTATAATAAGGCTTAACATTCCCCTCCAGACTTTTTTCAATATTCTTTTTTTCATTACGCAATGAATCTGAAGTCTTTTGTAATTCAGCCACATTTAACATTAATTTATTCGTTGCGAATAACTCCTCTTTTGTTCTATTGAGCTCAAAGGATTCAAGACTAAAAACCATTTTACTTTTCTTGAATTCATTCCTTAAAAAAGTATACCCCTGCGGTCGTTCATTATCCTGTGTTTCCGAAAAGTTTTTTCCGTTAAATAATTCAAGAATCAGATACTTGTCATTATAAGCCATGTACATTTTTCCCGAATCTGCAACAATCAGATCCGTATTACCTTTTCCTTGACTATGATCATAAATCATAAGGTTTTTTAGTGTTCGGCCATCCGGAAACTTTTTACCTACTTTTATGCTATATCCAGGCAATCCATTATAGAAAGCACCTTCTTTAAAATCCAATGCAGGTTTTTTTTGTCGAATATCATACAGGAGACTATATGCTTTCAAATTTGCCTTAGGAACTATATTATTATTAAAAAAGAATGCAATTACTGACAAAAGAATTACAATAAATCCTATTGGCAAAAGTGCCCTTGTAAGAGAAATTCCCGCACTTTTAATAGCGGTAAGCTCAAAGTGTTCACCAAGGTTTCCGAAGGTCATTAAGGAAGACAGTAATACGGCTAAAGGTAGCGCTACCGGCACCATATTCAAACTGAAATAAAAAATCAATTCGGCAAAAACACTAAATCCAAGATCTTTACCAACAAAATCCTCCAGGTACTTAAGAAGATATTGAGTCAGTAATATAAAAACTACAACTACAAATGTTAAAAAAAAGGGGCCTAAAAAAGCCGTAAGTATCAATTTATCCAGCTTCTTCATTAAGAAACTTTATTTATTTCAATGAAATTTTACTAATCAATCGTAAAACTAATATTTATAAAACTTTCTGACGACTTTTTTTCCATTATTATTTACTACAGTGTAAAAATAAATGCCAGTTTCGAGGTTTTGATTAAAACCATCTGCTTTTATTTTCAGTTCATTTCCGTAACAAGTTGTTTCTGCTATTTTACGACCATCTGCCGAAAATAAACTGATTATTCCAATTTCTTCGGGCTGGAGAGGCCAATTATCTGCCTCCATTTTTCCTTCAACAAGGATCGTTTTTATTAATTGCTGATTTAAATACAATCTGTAATATTTTGAATGATTAAATCTCTTATCATTTGTTAAAAATTCGACGAGAGGACTCGCCCCTTGAATTACTTCATTGAATATTATCTCAAATTCAGTCCCGTCTTCAGACCTTTCAATTATAACCCGTGAATTATTGGTACAAGAACCCAGTTGACAATTTAAAATTACCTCGTTTTCAAAAACATTTGCTTCGAACTTTAACAAAACTATAGGCAGAATCGAAAAACTACATAATGATGCTTGTAAGATCTGAGAAGAAGAGTAATTCCAATTTAATGGATTGGATATATTTTCCAGCATCTGGTTTTTATCCTTAACAATTTTTGTGCAATCAAATGAAGCATTTGCTCCTCCACTGAGATTAACCGCTGTCTTTCCAATTTCAAGTCCCGGAGGTAATGCAGAAGAATTGGTTGTCGTGGCATCGTCTTGCCAAATACCGTCCAGATTGTTTAAACCGAAAAGAAAAACAGGTGAATCAAAGTTTCCTTGAAATACCAACAATTGATCTCCACCTTGAGCAAGGCCAAAAAAGCCATCTATTCCAGTTGTTGTAAATCCATTATTATTCTTCTGATCAGCTGTGTAGGTAATAACAGTCCCTATGGAAAGACCTCCTTGCGGTACTACATATTTTATTAAACCTTCACTACGCCGGAGCAATCCATCTTTGGACCATCCACAGTCCGTAAAATAAATTACTTCATTTTCGGGCACATCTGATAAAGAGAGAAAGGAGAACTGGTCAGGATTTGATGCATTGTATTCAATAATGACAATATCTCCGGGATTTAAAGATGCCACTGTATAAAAAGGCATCAGTATGCACATTAAAAATGGCAAAAAGCTGGTTTTCATAATTTTCGCTGGTTGTAACGGCGAAAATAAAGAGAATCAATTAACTATCAAACATTTTCACTATTATGTAATTTAAAAATTGATTTTTTCCATAAAATCATTGTATACATCTAAAATTTTAAACATGAGATTCGTATGTAAAATAGGCTGGAATTATACAATTCAAACAATTATTTTTACTTTAGCACTAAAAATATCAGAAAAAAAAGTTACCTTAATTGTCTTTTGGGCATATAGAGGGTAATGAATGAATGTGTTTATTTAGGATATTAGAACTTTAATACATTATGATACTAAAAATCAATACAAAAGAACGGTTTTTAAATACAACAAGACATTGGTCAAGCTCTAGAAAATGTTTAATGTTTTTAATACTGCTTTTACTAAGTATCTATACAAATAATACTTACGGACAAATTGTGGTTGCCGGTACAGACTTTAATCCTTCCTCGGGAAATGCAGGAAGAACTTATATTGGTTTAGATGATATAGTACAATATGGTATTCAGACAGGAAGCTTAACGAGCACTCCGCCATTAGCCCCCAATGTGAATACAAATATTTTTAATGCTACTTATTACTATGCTATTACAGATAGCCCCTTCAAGCTTGACACTATTAGATATAAAAAGAACACTCCTGCTGATTACATGTTTGTGTATTCTCCGAAACCTGCAGGTGGTAATGTCAACGTTCTAGAATATTCAGTTAAAGGCCTGGTTCCAAGCTCTGCAGTGTCAGTAACTGTTAACTATTGTAGTGTTACCAGTTCGACATACGCACCATGTGCTAGTGACAGAGATGAGTTTAAAGGGGGAATAAATCTTGATCAAAATAACCAGTTGAATGGAACGGACTCTCCACAACTTATGATGGGTGCTTGCTCTAGTGTTACATATACTGGAACAGCTACGAATAGCGGGGATATGATATTTAGATTAAATGCAACTAGAAATGGATCATGCCAGGCTACAGGAATTTCCAAAATTGAAGTTAAAGGCTTTATTCAGCCAACAATTATCTCCTCTCAAGGAAATGAAGTATGTGCAGGAGAACAGATTTCTCTTCAAGCCAAAACCGATTATAATGCAAGCTATAAATGGCAAGTTAATTCAGGATCAGGATGGACTGACATACCGGGAGGTACAAATAAATCTCAATTGTATGAAGTAACTAATGTTAAAGAATATAAATTCAGATTAATTCTAACTCCATCAGGTGGTGGCCCCCCTATCACTTCTAATGAAATAACAGTAAATGCAATTACTTGTTGTCAGGAGAATGGAGTTGCCGCCTCAAGACAAACAATCTACTATGATGACTTCGGAAGAATAGACCTTTCGGATAAAACCGGTAAAACTTACAAAGTGTGGGACTATACAGATCCCTTAAATCCTGTTGAAGTAACGAAAACTACTACAACGCCATTTAGATGGCCGATTGCTCCTGCTCCTTTAAATGCTACCTTTAAAGGTACCGGTACACCGTTAGATGGAGAATACGCAGTAGCAGGCTATTTAACAGGTTATAATGCACACAATGGTTATGATGGTGCAAAATTAGAATGGGCCAATAGAGTTACAGGCCCTACCACTCCTCCTGACCTAAGTTATGACCATTCGGGAACTGTTGAAGGGGCTGCTTTATTTCTCAATTGCCCAATAAATACAGGAGGAAAAACTTTATATGAAAGAACTATATCTAACCTTTGCTTCGGAAAGCAGCTCTTCTTTGAATGTTGGATTGCTGTATTTACGAACAGCGCTGCAGGAGCATATAATCCTGTTGATGTAAAGGTAAGATTAACAGATGGAGGAAACGCTGCAAACGTTGTGGAAACTTCTGCAACTGCAACTCGTCAGGCTGACGGTGGAGGTGTATGGGTAAGAATTGGTGCTCAAATCAACCTATCCGGTAATTCTTTAAAAATGGAAATCATCAACAACCAGAACGTATCTGAAAATGGTAATGATCTTGTTCTTGATGATATAAAAATCATGGCTTGTGCACCTCCTGCTATTGATTTATTCTTCGATCTTGCAACTTTATCAAAGTCCAAAACTATTTGCGGCACAGATAAATTAGACCTATTTACTAAGACTACTGCTTTACTTAAAGCCTATTACAATAATAATCCTTATTTCTTATATCAATGGACCAGAACACCTAATGATGTAACTTCATGGAAAAACCTTGGGGCACCTGGTACTCCAGAGTCACATACAATTGCAAATGCCTTGGCTCACGCGGCTTTCACTGGTTTACCTGATGGTGACAAAGTATATTTCAGAGTAATTGCAGCTACGCAACTTATCTTTAATGATAAAAACAACTTCCAGGGAGTGGGGAACTATGCCAATATCAATGATCCATGTAAAAATTATTCTGTTTCTCCAGCAATCGAAGCCTATGAACTCTGTCCACTTCCAATTGAGCTTTTAAGTTTTGCAGCTGCAAGTGATGGCGACAGAAATAAGCTTATGTGGACCACTTCATGGGAAAAAAATAATGCTTATTTCATTATTGAAAGAAGTGATGACGGGAAAACATTTAGCCAGATCGGACGTGTAGAAGGTAATGGAACCATAAATAATGTTGTTTCATACTCTTTCTTTGATCAAGCACCGCTTTCAGGTACTAATTATTATCGTCTGAAACAAGTCGATTATAATGGAGCATACAGCTTCAGCAAGGTTGTAAGTTTAAATCACTTCACTCCTGAAGTTGCTGTTTATCCTAATCCAAACAATGGGGCTTGTACAATTAAAATTTTAACCCCAGCTGAAGAATACAACCTTGAGATTACAGATATTCAGGGAAAATCCGTTTACAATGCTGCAGGAAATGAAATCCCTGAAAGAATCGAAATTTCGAACTTAACACCAGGATTTTACCTAGTCAGAATAAACCTGGATGGTCAAACAGTAACTAAGAAACTTATAGTTTATTAGTATTATTTAAAAATTAAGCACTTTCCAAAGAGAGGCTAACTTATCGGTTAGCCTCTTTTTATTTTAATAGATATTCTTGATTAAAAGGGGTAGTGATTCAGATCTGTGATAAATGGAAAAAAGGAGAATACGATAAGCAAACCTGAGTGCCACTTTATTTTAGTATAAAATAAGTGGGAAAATGCAGGGCTTGATGTTAGGACTAATCTTCTGCCCCTTCCTTGATTAAACTTAGATTATATAAAAATTAATAGACTAGGATTTTCTTCACATATACGGTATTGGTGGTATAAAATCTTACGAAGTAAATGCCACTTTCAACACCTCCTATTGAAATCTCTGAAGGTGTTATAGAATCAAAGACCATAATTACCTTTCCTGTTGCATCCGATATTTCCAAATGATCAAAAGATTCTGATAAAAATTTCACAAAGAACTTTCCATTATTAGGATTGGGATATATCTCCCAATGAAGGACATTACTCTTAATTTGAATAACAGAACTGTACATGAACATACCATTCACATCAACCTGCCTGATCCTGTAATAATAACCTTCAGCATTTACTTCACTATCTGAAAAATAATATTCATTGATAGAAGAAGTATTGCCAATTCCTTTCAC
Organism: Sporocytophaga myxococcoides; assembly: GCF_000775915.1. Classification (NCBI taxonomy): domain Bacteria; kingdom Pseudomonadati; phylum Bacteroidota; class Cytophagia; order Cytophagales; family Cytophagaceae; genus Sporocytophaga; species Sporocytophaga myxococcoides. The sequence continues at coordinate 26,757 of NZ_BBLT01000005.1, read as the reverse complement.
TACTCCGACTGGTTCAAAGTCTTTGCCATTACTGCTTCTTTCTATTATAAAACGATCGTTGTTTATTTCACTTAAAGTAGACCAGAATAAGGTATTTCCGCCATTTTCATGTTGCCCGTGAAATGACAAAAAGATAACTGGCAGTATACTGAAAGAGTAGCTGATCTCATAAATTTCCTGACAATTACCAGAATCAACATAGTCACGAACAGCAAAGAATTTTATTCCTGAGGCTGAGGGATCAAAAGCCTCTCCTGATTTTAATCTGTTATAAAATTCATCCCTTAAATCATAATCCATTATATCAGCAGGATTTACTCCATCACTGATTAAGGCCAGCCTTAAATGTTTGATCACCTCTTCAGTCATATATGCTGATGCATCAAAAGGACCAAGTTTCTTTATTTGTGAGTTACCCAACTGCGCATCAAATATAAGCACCTTGGTTTCTGAACCTATTCCACAATCATTTGCATTGCTTTTGCTTTGCAATACACCAGAACTTATTGTTTTATAATCAATATAAGCAGTGTTAGTTATAGACCTCTTACATTTTACATCCCATAGGTCTATACCTGATGCATAATCTTTAATTCTTACTTTAAAGCTTATATCTATTGAATCACCTGGATTAATAATTTGCGTTACCGAAAGTCTTAATCTATTATCTGCTGAAGATAACAAGGTTATTCCTGCAGGGCTTGTTGGTATTCCATTCACATAAGAACTTGACATGAGAGATCCTGCGACAAAGTCAGTGGCTATATCAAGCGTATCATAAATAATATCACCACCTAAAGATTTATCATTGCCTTCATTTTTAATTCTTAACAAATAAGTGACATCAGAATTTAAACCTGTAGAATTTTTGTCTGCTGATTTTGTCATTATGAGCTTGGGTTGCAATCGCTCTATTGCAATATAGGCAAGGAAAGGATTGGTGGAACCTTGTGGCCCTGCATTCACGGTTAAAGTTGCCTGAGTTGCACCAGGAGCAACCGCTCCATCCGGAAGCTTTATATGATGAGCATCTAAACCCAGAGTATTGGGGTTGGAGGGTAATCTTATAATTTCATTTCCATTCTTACCATTTTTTTCACTGTAGCTGCTGATATGAGAACTTGATATGCCATCATACACAGAAGCCCAGTTAGCGTCAAACAACGGCGTATTGCACCCATCTTTGTTGTCAGCCCCATTACTGTTAGCAGGATATCCATTTGAGGTCCACAATTTATACAAAGGCTGATCGGTTTTATATGGGTTGATATCAAAAGGAGTACCTCCATTATCTGTCTGAAAGCCCAAACCCTCCGGGGCCACCTTTCCTATCTGAGCTGCAAGATTTTCGCCATCCAGAACAGCAAATCCCACATAAGATTTAAAATTATTTGTTGCAGGAGCCTGTAAACCGGATAAAACAAATTTTTGAGAATTTCCTTTATCAACGCTTTCTAAACCATCCCAAAGTGATATTAATCTTGGTGGACTTAAAGGCGATCTGAAAACAACTGTCAGTACCCATCCGCTGCATGAACCTCCTGAACTTTCATTTGGATAAGACTGAATGTTTCCCACCCAAAACTGTCCGCTTCCAACGCCCTGAACAAGGTTTGTTACATCTGCAACACATAAGTACCTTTTTGCATCAATTCTCACATTTGCTGCAGGGGCAGTAACATTCACATAATTACCTCCGGGAATTTTAAATTTAACTATTGGATACGTTGATGAATTTGTGTTGAAGACATCACCCGATCCATTATAACTTTTAGTGGGAGTATATAGTGTAATATTATTATTAGATCCTTTCAAACTTCCTGTCCAGTATAGGTATGCTGCTTCAATCTCTGAACAGGGAGACATCTCCAGTTCTGCCATGGATGAACTAAAAGTCGTTAGATCATTGTCGTAATCCGCATAGGTCATGCTGACAAATACATCGGCTAATTTAACAGGACTTCCATATCGAACTGGGCAGGAACTATTAGGATTTTGGGTTGTGATGCCAATGGTGCAAGGACTGTTTACATCAGGACAATGAGCGGCCTGACTGGTAAGACCTGACAACTTAACGAAAGGATTTCCTTCTTTATATACGTTATTTATATTTAACATTTTACCACTCATCAGCATTGTAGAATGCTTTATAAGACTGTCAGCTTTTATCTTACTTAGAGCTGCCTGAGCAGGATCAAGGTATACAGCTTCAAGGTTTGGAGCCCCTATCATTTTTATATCATACGGTCCATCCCAGGTTTTTCTTTGAATGAATGGGAATTGTGCATATACAGGAAACTGAACAATGACATTTATAGCTAAAGTCAAAGTCAAAAACAATAAAGAATTACCTGGCAAAATCCTTTTCATAGAATATCGGGAAGTATTTAAATCTAGGGCATTTTGCACATTCCATTATAAATCAAATGAATGTGTTTTACTACTCATTAAATACATACCGAGCTTGGGCAGGTAACGAAAATTTAAAAAAAATCAGAAAAAAAGTAAAAGATAAGGAGCATATCAAATTATCACTCGCTCCTTTTTTAATATGAAAATTCTCTATGCCAATCTATTGAGGAAATTCATATCCTCTTCTGATATCTTTAAATTTACCGCTTTATAATTTTCTTCCAGATGCTTTACTTTTGAAGTCCCCGGTATCAGCAATATATTCGGAGAATGGTGAAGTAACCATGCTAAAGCTACCTGATGGGCGCTAGCATTATAGCTAGCACCTATTTTATTTAATAACTCTATGGTATTGATATTGCCAGCGTTTAGTGGATACCAGGGAATAAACGCAATGTCATTTTGTTCACAATATTTTAATTCTTCTTCCCATTTGCGATTGTCAATGCTATACTTGTTCTGAACGGAGACAATCTTTACAAACTGCTGAGCTTTTTTAATATCCTGCTTACTGACTTCAGATAAACCAATATGTCTGATTAAACCATCCTCCTGTGCCTTCTTTAAAAAAGCCAAACTATCCTCAAAAGGTACAGCTGGATCAATTCTGTGAAGTTGATACAGATCGATTTTATCAAGTTTTAAGCGCTTTAAACTCCCTTCCAACGCTTTCTTCAAGTGATCGGGATGTGAATTAACAGGCCATTGATTAGGCCCTGTTCTTGTCAGACCACCTTTAGTTGCAATAATTAAATCCTTTGGATAAGGAAACAGTGCTTCCGCAATTAACTCTTCAGATACGTTTGGTCCATAACTGTCTGCAGTATCAATAAAATTAATACCCAATTCAACTGTTTTCTTTAGGACACGTATTGCTTCATCCTTATCAGCCGGAGGGCCCCATATTCCCTCTCCTGTAATCCTCATGGCTCCGAAGCCCATTCTGTTAACCTTAAGGTTTCCTCCTATTGAAATAGTTGAATTTGAATATGTCTTCATATTTTATATAGTTGAAATTTTTCTAACACTATAATCCGATTCAGTAAATATTATTAATTCTTTTAAGCAACAAAAAAACTGTCGTCAGGTTTAAAATTATCTAACTCAAAATGTGTGAAACATCTTCTGATAGGATTGTTGGTAATGGTCTGGGAGCTTTTTTTATCTCCTGGAAACTTATCCGGACAACAGCTATCCCAGGATTCTCTCATTAAACTTATAGATCAGGCACCATCTTTCACAATTTTCAGAGAAAATTATTTTATTACCGGAGTACCCTATAATGAAAAACCATCCAGATACAACTCTGATATCAAGTTTCAAATAAGCTTTAAGCAAAGACTTACTAAAACTGTCCTTCCATTGAATACCTATCTTTATCTTATCTATACTCAAAAAACCTTCTGGGAGGTATACAGGAAATCGAGTCCCTTTAGAGACTCAAACTATAACCCGGGATTCGGCTTAGGAAAGTTTCTTTTTAAGAATAACATTCAGTATGCTCTGGTATCCCTGACTGCAGAGCATGAATCAAATGGCAAAGACAGTATTTATTCCAGGAGCTGGAACTTCATTTCCTTAAGTTATATGATGTTCTTTAAAAACAAAAGATTCTTAATAAGAGCATGGTATCCCTTTGGATACGAAGACAATGCAAGTCTTCTCGATTATATTGGTTATGGAGAACTGAATTTTTTCTGGGATTTAAGACAACAAAGGTTAAAACTTAATATCACAGCCAGAAAAGGAGCATCAATGGATTTAAAAGGAAGTATTCAAATAGGTCTGTTTTACAGGTTATTTAATTTTTCCAATCAATATTTATATCTTCAGATATATGAAGGATATGCAGAAAATCTTCTTTACTATAATGACCTAACCAGTAAAATCAGGCTCGGATGGGCAATCACTCCAGCTAAGTTAATTATTGACTGAAAGCCTCCATTCCACATTATTATTTTTGAAGTCAATCCAGAAGCAATACCAGCTTTCCTTTAAATAGAAAATCTTACTTAGTGACCACAAATGAATTATGATAAAGTCTACCCTGAACTATTGTCTCAAGCAAATAGACTCCTGCATCCAAAGATGATACATCTAATAAAAATTTGCCTTCATTGTATTTTGTAAGTAATATGTCAATGTTGCGTCCTAAAACATTTCTTAGTTTAAAATACGGAGACTCTGACTTTAACATTTCTGATTCAATCATTATATAAGAAGCTGTCGGGTTGGGAAATAATAGCAGGTCTTGGTTTGAACCTTGATTTGCATTCCCTAACACCAATGGATCAGTAATTGAAATAGTAAATGAGGCCTCTATACTTTCATTGCCATTAGTCGCCTGAACTCTTATCACATCAGACTTAGTAATATTGTGATCGTATGGATTTACAACAAACAGCTGATCCCCTATGATTATTAAATTTAGATTGTTATCTGCCAGACTAAAATCAGCTTTCAGTAAATTGGATGACAATGTGCCCAGCAATCCAACAGCGTATCCTTCGATACTATAATTGCTGAGAGAAATAAAATATGTCTCTTCCTGAACAGTAATAGCATTGAGAACACCAACAGACAAAGAATCTCCAGCATTTACTTTAATATTAATTATTCCGGAAGCATCAGGAGACACACTATTCCAAATCAGGAATGAAGCTTTATCAGCAGAGTAAAACTGTCTTTTGAGATTATTCTGAACAGCAACATCAACCAGACAAGACGTACAATTGGCAGTATACTTTCCGTTTGATAGTGTTTTAACCGTGTATTTTTTAGATGCATTAAGGCCTGATAGCTGAATTACTCCAGCCTCTGTTATTCTTGAACTTAGGAAGTTCTTTAATACAACGTCTGGCACAACACCTGAATTATCTCCTGCAATTCTTCCTTCTGTAGTTCCTGAGCTATAGGTAAAACCTTCCGTAGCGGACTTAAAAACAGTTATGTTTACTGTCGATATTGTTTTACCATCTTTACAAATTAATGGTTTGGAATTTGTAAACTTTGTAGCGCTGGAATTTGCAAACCTTAGCAGGTTAAACAAATTACCATTGGTTGAATAAGTTTGCATTAAACCAGTTGCCGTATGGACCAAATGTATCTGTACAATCTTATCATCATAGAATGTCTCAGGAACATCTGTAAATGTGACGGTAAATGTTTCATCATAGTATCCCACAGAATTTGATGCACGAACAATGACCTTTATTTCTTTATTAATTTCATAATCATAAGGGATCACCAAAACCAGTATGCTATCATTCTGAATAATAAAATTCGGATTGTTCAAAACTGAATAAGTAGCCTTAGGAAAAGCATTATCTTCAAGCTTCCCTACAATCCCGGTTGTATTTTCTTCAAAAACTTTGTTTCCGGTTAGAAGGATATTATTGGCAGTACGAGGAATATTGTTTTCAGGAATAAAGATACTTTTTAAAGGAGTCCAGCTGGAGGCCTCAGAATTACTTTCATATCTAACCTGATAATAATATTTATTTCCAGGAATAGCTTTCTTGTCAATAAAAGAAGTAATCGGAGCTCCGGAATAAATATCAGTAAATTCTCCCCCCTCTCTCTTTCTCCGAATTCTTACAGTTTTTTCATTGGTGGCAAAATCATCCCAGCTCAGATTGACATAGATACCGTCAAGCATCACTTTGAAATTAATAGGTTCTGCAGGAGGTTGAGCTATGTCTGTCCGTCTTATCTGATCCATATAATTGTATATATTTCCTAAAGGAGGAAATGATACAGGATCCGGATAAAGGGAATTATTGGGGAAATCTGGCTGCAGCCCTTGTTGAGTTCCACCATTATAAATGTAGTTCCAGATATTATGACTTGAACCTGAAAAAATTGTCACTCTGGTATCAGCCTCTCTGCCAGGCTGAGTAACAGCTGAAGTATAATTAGATGTGGCGTTTCCTCTTGCATCATCATACCGGGTCATAGCCCAGAGAGCTGTTTTATTAAGTTCTCCCCAGCTTGGACATACACTTGCATTTACTCTTGGAGCCAATGCGATGATACCGGCAACCGGAATCTTGCCATCCACTTCAACCCTCATGAGGACATCCGGAGCGCCATTGGAGATACCTGTAGTAAATATTCTATTCCTATCTATTCGCGAATCATTATAAATATTTTCATTCAGCCATTTAAATGTTTCGCTCCTTGTAATCGGGTCCCAGCTATTCTTTGCAATAGGACAGACAATTATATAATTAAATTCCTTTTTATTATAAACATCCTTCATGGGACCAAATGACCAAATCTTTGCTGAGGTTCCTGTTTCTCCTGCCATTTCACCAAGGCCTCCAAACTGAACTATAACTGGCCATTTTAACTCGGGATTGGTATAATATTTTTCAGGGTAATACACTCCCATATAAATTAGATTGCTGGTTCCATAATTAATCACCTTCAATCTCAGGTTGGTTGAATCATTATAGCCACTATATCCGGCTCTTGCAGGAATGGCAGCTACAGAAATAGAAAAAGTTTTCTTATAGATATTAATCCCGTCATTTGCCTCAATGATGATACTATAAGATGACTTTCTTTTATATGTAAAAACTTCACGACCAAAAAGAGAATCATTGCGTATCGTAAAGCTATTGTTATCCGTTCCTCCCGCTGCTAAGGCAAAAGTATGTTTATCATTTGGATCGGAGTCTGTTGCTGTTAGTTTTCCGATAAAAATACCAGGAAAATTAAGTTCTGTAACACTTGTTGAGCTTAGTGTAATATTGGTAGGTGCAGCATTAATTTTTTGGGGAAATAAAACCACTATATTACAACTACCATTAAACCTAAAACAGATAAAAAAAATAAAGATTAAAATGAATTTTAAAATACTAATTTCTTTACTCATAAAGTTTAAAAGTTATTTTTTGAAAATCATATCAAGGAGATTACTTATTGCATGACACACCTTTCTAAGATAGACAGAATAACAAGAATTATATGCAGCTCATATGCAAAATAATTCTATAAGAAAATTGGTATGAGACCATATTTTCTTTAAAAATATATTTATTTATAAGACTAACTAAATTCAGACACCTTGCTAAATCACGCCAATAAATCATTTAATTAATTATTTATTTATTTATTTCAATACTCCCCCTCTTCCCAGCAAATACCACTTACCATCTTTCAGAAACTTAGATTGCCCGTTTTCCTCTTTGAATTCCTCGTATTCAGGCTTCACAAGGACTTTGCCTGTATTATCCAACACTCCCCATTTGCTGCCCTTTCTGGCAACTACCATGTTGTTTGTGGCAGAAATTAATTCGTCATACTTATACTCAGGTTCATTTTTCAATGAAGCATTGAACAGACCAAATGCTTTGCCTGAGTTTACCGCGAACAATGTTCCTCCAAGTGGTAATATTTTAATTGCTTTGGCAGGTAGTAATTCTTCGCCCTTTTCATTGATAAGACCAAACTTTTGTTTTTGTCCGAATATCGCGGGCCATTCAGCCAATAGAGGATTTTCTTTTTTATTACTCAGGTAGTCAAACACAGGCTCTGTTATTGCCTCACCACTTGTTTTATATAATCCATATTTTTCGTTCTTTTTCACTTTGAATACAGGAGCTGCATAAATTACAAAATCGTAAACCGGTGCGAGCACTTCTTTTCCTGAATGGTCATAAACACCAGTTAAGCCATTCTGAGTTACTTTAAAAATAAGCCTGACAGAACAATAGTCAAATTCAACACTTTCAAATTTTGCAGGAACTATGCTCTTTCCTTTAGTATCAACAATACCCCATTTACCATTCTGTTTTACTTTAAAAAATCCACGATACAGTTCGCTTGCTTCATCAAATTCACCCGGGAATGATTGAGTTTTAGATGGGATATTAAAAAAAGAGACTTTGCCATCTTTATAGACTCTGGTAAAAGAAACAGTATCAGAGACATTTATTGAATCAAAACCAGTCTCAAGCATCTTTACTAATTGAGAATTATACAAGTAGAATTTATCTTTCTGGGCAATTGCAAAGTAGTCGTAGGATAAATTTCTTTGAACCTTTGCGTATTGTGGTTTTTGAATAAACTTGCCGGCAAAGTCTATTACTCCATATAAACCACCTGACTTCACTACTGCCTTCCTGTTCCTAAAAGGATATGCTTCTTCAAAAGCAGGAACAATATAAACCTTTCCCAATCTGTTAGAATAGCCCCATTTCCCCCCAGCCTTCACTGGGATATATCCTTCTCCCAATTCTCCTATCTTTTCATAGCTGAGCGGTAATACTTCTTTTCCTGTAATTGAAGTAAGTCCATACATTCCTCCTTTTTTCACTACAAGCAAGTCCTCATCCAATGAATAAATGGTATCATATTCAGCCTGAAGAAGAATTTTTCCTAACTCACTGAATAATCCCCAGTGATTGTTTTGTTTATAAAGAATGGTGTGTTGTGCTATCTTTTTAACTTTGGAAATTTGTGCAGGAATAAGATAACCGCAATTCACATGGTTAATAACTCCAAACAACTCTGATTGCTGAACCAATGAAGCATTTTCCGATAGTATCTGAGCAACCTTAAACTGAGGTTTGCAGATAGTATTACCTCTTTCTTCATTGACCAATCCCCATAAGTTATCCTTTTTCACCCAGCTCAATTCTGTATCTGCAATAGGATTAATTTCAGCATATTGGAAATCAATTAATACTTTTCCTCTTTCATCTACAAGTCCCCACAAACTACCTTTTTTAGCCCATGCTTTACCGTTTCTGAAATTGGACATCATTTCATATTGCGGAGGAATCAATACATTACCATCACAATCAATTACTCCGTAAACAAGGCCTTTCATGACAATAGCCTTATTATCCCGGAATGGTGAAACCTTAGTATAGATAGGCGTTATTCTCCATTCACCAAAAAGAGTAACATAACCATATTGTTTGTTTTCACTTTTCCTGGGAATAAGATCTTCTGGACAATTGCTCCCCTTTTGGGCCATAGCCGAATTTAAAGCTATAGAAGCAAAAAGGAGAAGTACTATTTTATTCAGCATATTCATATAATATTTATTTACCGCGCTTTACTTGTATAAGGATTATCCTTTATCCTAAAGCGCCAGGGTTTAAGAGCATATTCTTTAGCATAAGCCACTCCCACTCTCGGGCTGGCAATTATCTCATTGTTTTTAACAATCACACCTCTGTCTTCTACCCAGATTTCATTACCAGACAAATCAGTTTCGTTATGATTGGCAGAAATCCCTAAAGCTACCGACAATGCCCCCGGACCAGCAGTGAGCTCAGGTTGCAATTTAGTTTTTTTACGACGTTCAAGCATTGCATCAAGACCTTCCGAAGGCTCCAGTGCCCTTATAAGCACAGCATGAGGGATATCAGTCTTATTTGTAATAATATTGAACAAATAATGAATTCCGTAGCACATATAAACATATGCAATACCTCCCTCTTTGTAAAACGGCTCTGTTCTTTTGGTTTTCCTGTTGCCATATGCATGAGAAGCCTTATCTTCAGCGCCAAGATATGCTTCAGTTTCCACAATCATACCTGAAGTAAGTCTTCCGTCTATAAAGGTTACCAGGTACTTACCAAGCAGTTCCTTGCTGATTGTAATTACATCTTCCCTTGTATAAAAAGCTTTGGTCAACTTCATTATTTAACCGGGAAAAATAGATAGGCGACAGCAATAGCTGCAATAACCCCAAAGAGATCGGCAATCAATCCTGCAGGAATTGCATATCGGGTTTTCTTTATTCCAACCGATCCGAAATAAACTGCAACAATGAAGAAGGTAGTATCTGCAGCTCCCTGAAAGATACAGGCTAATCTTCCAGCAAAAGAATCCGCTTTCCCATTTGCCATAGCGTCAAGCATCATAGCTCTGGCACCACTTCCACTTAGTGGTTTCATCAAAGCTGTTGGCAATGCAGGCACCCAACTGGTATCAAGACCAGTCAATCCTACTATATAAGTTAATCCACTTTCCAGATACCCCATAGCACCACTCGCTCTGAATACAGCTATTCCAACAAGTATACCTACCAGATACGGAATAATTCTGACCACAACATCGAAGCCTTCTTTGGCACCTTCAATGAAAGCTTCGAATACATTGATCTTCCTTTTAAATCCATGAAATATAAATGTAGCGATGATCAGAAACAGAATGAAATTGCTGACCAGGGAAGATACAGGTCCTATCCTGTCCTGAGGCAAAGAGGTAAAATACCAGATTATGCCAGCAATTATTGCGAACAATCCTCCTAAATATGCCATTACAACTTTATCAAACAAATTGATTTTCTGATAAATGGCTACTGTAATCAGACCTGCAAGAGTACTGCAAAAGGTGGCAATCAGTATCGGTATAAATACATCGGAAGGATCAGCTGCCCCTGCCTGATAACGAAAGGCCATGATAGAAACAGGTATCAGCGTAAGTCCGGAAGTATTGAGTACAAGAAACATTATCTGAGGATTAAATGCTGTATCTTTATTAGGGTTCAGTTCCTGCATAGACTCCATAGCTTTTAAACCTATTGGAGTAGCGGCATTGTCAAGACCCAGCATGTTGGCGCTGAAGTTCATCATAATAAGACCTACTGAAGGATGATCTTTGGGAAGATCCGGAAACAACTTGTGAAAAAATGGGCCAATCAATTTTGCGAGAATATTAATCATACCAGACTTTTCCGCAATTTTCATCAACCCCATCCAAAGAGTAAGAACTCCTATTAATGCAAATGATATGTCCACAACCGAACTTTTAGCCATATCAAAAGCTGCTTTCATAATTTCCGGAAAAATTTCCAGACCTCCGTATTGAGGATAGCCAAAATAATACAGGCCTAACCTTACTATCGCAATCACAAATGAGATCAGAAAAAATGCTATCCAGATGTAGTTTAGAACCATTAATTTTTAAAGTTAAAAGCTGAAAGCTTAAAGTTAAAAGTTATTTTAGTTTTTACTTTCGAAAATCTAAAATATGAACTTTTTGCTTATACTTAAAGTGTAAGGTTAAATTGAAACTGAAAGAAACTCCTCTTGTTCTTTTTCTAACTGGAATTATCCGTTATTCTGATAAAAACAAAAGGGAAAAAGTTGAAAACAATCAACTCTTTCCCTTTTAACTTTAAGCTTTAAGCTTTCAACATTAAGCTAGTCTTATACTTCTCTCACTTTCCCAGACTTCAAACTTATCAAGCTCATCTTTAAATCCATCCATCAACCAAAGTATGACAGCAATATCATCTACGGCGCCTAACAAAGGAATTTTATCTGAAATAAAATCAATGTCAAAATAGAAATAAGAGAAAACCAATCCTACCTGTATGAGGAGAAAAGGGGAAACATTTCTATATTCTCCTTTTAAAACAGCTTTTAACATTCTCTTTGCGAGACTAGCTTCACGACTAATTACCTCAAACTTAAACCTTTTGGCTTCCGGATCATAAAATTTATCCACTACTTCTTTTAAAGCATCTGCATGTGCGCCTTTAGTAAAAGAAGTTCCAAAAGAAATAAGTTTTTTTATCCATTCCGTCTTGATTTGATCAAGATCAATAGGTCCCTTATCTCCGTTGCTTCCAAATCCTTTCATACCCTGACTTTTTTTAGTAAAACATAAGTCGGAGATTACTTAGTTCTGATTTTAATACATATACTCCCAGGCGGTTTTATAAGCTCCTATTGACTCTGCATAGTCAAGAAATCCCCTGTAAAAAGAGTGTCCTGAAAGCGTACCACTTTCCCCTACCACTACCAGCTTCTTTTTTGCTCTTGTCATAGCTACATTCATCCTCCGTATATCATTTAAGAAACCTATTTCCCCTCTGGAGTTTGATCTAACCAGGCTTATATACACAATATCTCTTTCCTGACCCTGAAAACCATCTACCGTATTGATCGAAATCTGCTTTTTAAAACTATCTTCCAATTCTGCAGCTGCGATTAACTCCTTCAGGAAATTTACCTGAGCTTTATAAGGTGATATCAAAGCTATTTTCAGCTTTTCATCCATCATAACCTGCTGACCTATTTTTTCAACCAGAGCAGCAAAATGTTTTAATAACAACTGAGCTTCTTCCGGATTTAAAGTACTGGAAGTTTCTGTTTCTAATTTTTCCTCAAAACCACAACCAGCAGTATCTACAAATTCCACAGGAATTGTAAAATCAGGATCACCATTCAAAAGTCTGTCTTTTACTGAAGGATGAGCTATTAGTTTATCATAGTAAAATTGTACAGAAGAGAACTTCATTATTTTCTCATTCATTCTGTACTGAGTATCCAACATTACATCAGCCTTTTGGCGCTGAATACACTTTTCAAACAGAGTTACTGAAAGACCTTTTTTTGCGGCTTCTATAGATTTGACTGTAGGAGGCAACTGGCAATGGTCACCTGCAAAAACTACCCTGTCAGCTTTGGTAATAGGAATCCAGGTAGCCGGTTCCAGTGCCTGTGCGGCCTCGTCAATGAATACAGTTTCAAATGCTCTGTCTTTTAACAAATAAGAAGCGGCACCTACAAGTGTGCAGGTAAATACACGAGCCCTGCTTAAAATATCCTGAGTAATATAATTCTCTATAGCCTCTGCTTCTTGTTGCAGTTTTCTTGACTCGTCCAGGATAATTCTTCTCTGATTTCTTTCTTCCTTTCCAAAATTCCGTTTATACTTCAAGGCCATATTTCTGAACTCAATGGCACGTTTTTTCAATTCCTTTATTTGCTTAAAGTCTTTATGATTGGAAATCTGCACATCCAACGTATGTGCCAAAAGAGACTCACTCACTCTGGAAGGATGTCCGAGTCTGACAACCTTAACACCCTTTTCATCCAGCTTTTCAGTAAGTAAATCTACAGCAGTATTACTGGGGGCACAAACAAGCACCTGTTCTTCTTCTGATAGCACCTGTTTGATGGCCTCTACAAGTGTAGTTGTTTTCCCCGTTCCCGGAGGTCCGTGTATGATGGCAACATCCTTTGCAAAAAAAACATTTTCTATAGCCTTCTTTTGCGAATCATTTAATGAAGGATTAAGACTAAGTGTTTTTCTCTCCCTGAAGTCAGCCTTTTCCTTCCCTAATAACACCTCTCTCAGTTGAGCAAGCCTGTTATGCTTGGCTTTGATTACCCTTTGCAGGGTACTTTCCATTTCTTTGTAACTGGTTTCGTCAAACAATAAGTCTAATCCTAGCTTTCCGCGATCAAACCAGTCAGGAAGCTCATCTACAAAAAGAGTAAGTTTGATATTATCGGGTCGGACAGAAGTAACCACTCCTGCAAGTTTGCTTTCGGGTTCTTCATCCTGATTATTGGTAAATACAGCGGCCACCCGACCTGATTGAAACTGATGGGAAATTTCTTTAAAAGAGGGCCTTTCAATCTCAAGAATAAGTCTGTCACCTACACCATAATAAGATTCCTTTACTACTATCGGGTACCAGGTTAATCCTTGTGCTCGTCTCTCAGGGATGGAAGCATTCAGCATCTTTGAATCATATAGTTTCCTATCCTCATCCTGCTCCACCTTCAATATATCCAGTAGCTCTTCTAGCTCTTCTCTGGAATCTTTTTCTGACATTAATTTATTCTGATAAATAAAGTGATTACAAATAGACTAATAACTTAAGACAATTAAATTCTCTATAAGTTCCTAATAATTCTGATATCTTTTGCTGAATTTAGGGCAAGGAATTGTCCTTCCTCTTTTCTTAATTTTCCTTTTATCATAAGGAATCTCCCATTCATAGATCAGAGAAATCTCATGAGCACCATAGCTATTACCCAGGGAAAGTTTTGAAACAGGAAGATCAAAGCTGTAAGCGAAGCTTATTCCATTAAAATGAATTCCTGCCATTAGAATAAAAGACTCGTTATTGAGTAATCCGGAAGCATAATTTTTAACAGGAATTCCTCTGTACCAAAGACCGAACATTACAGGATCATAAGTCAGATATGCACCAAGATCAAGCTGATCGAATGCCCCCTGGGATTTATAGTTGAAAGTTGGGGTAAAACTTCTCTCTGGTATGTATCTGGTTCCATTCCACTTTTTCAGAAAAAACTTATATCCGGAATGTATAGAAAATTTTACAGGAAGCTTAACATCCGGTAATCCAGTTACAGACTGATTGGGTCTGTTAAGATGAAATCCTGCAAGCCCAAGCCAGAAATGGTCATCATAAAATAAGCCACCTGCGGAGACATCCAGAAAGTTCAGCCTCGACCCTGTAAAGGCATCTGCTGAGGCTCCGCCTGTCATACCACTGTTATCCAGCTGATCACCGAATACATAGCTTGCATAGTCAATTGTCCTGTTTGTGTATCCCAATTGAATTCCAGGCCTGAAAGTCCAGCGGCTACTGAGCCATACTTCATAGGAATAAAATAGGTTAATATCAGTAGAAACTAGCGCACCATTATTCCCCTGCTTGTCTCTTTTCACCATCAGGCCCACACCACTTCTGTAAGATTCAATGTTGTGATCAAGAGAAGCTGCATAAGTAATAAAAGAAGCTCCGGTACCCGGCCATTGATTTCTATAATTTAGAATAGCCCTGGTATTTTCAGCAGTGCCAGCAAAAGCAGGATTTAAATATAAAGGAGCATTATAATACTGGGAAAACTGAGGATCCTGAGCAAATGAGGAATTTGCAATGAACAAACTCCCAAGTATTATAAAAAAGTAAAAGCTTTTAAACATAGAAGTACTGCAAAAGTATAAAAATTAACGAAACCTGAGCAGTAACTGATATTAGAATTCTATATTTAAAAGCTTTTTTTATGATTTGGAATAAATTAATGATGATGCCCACCCGGACCATGCACATGTCCGTGATCAAGTTCTTCAGATGTAGCATCTCTAACTTCCACAACTTTTCCCTGAAATTCAAGATTCAATCCGGCAAGAGGATGATTAAAATCTATAGTTAGCTCGTTTTGATTTACGGCTAAAACTTTACCTCTCAGAAAATTACCATCTGCATCCGACATAGGCACAAAAGTACCGACCTGGAATTTAGATTCATCAAAATCCCCATCGATTTTAAATATTTCTTTGGAAAGGTTAACAACTGCCTCCTCTTCAAAATCTCCGTAAGCTTCGTCTGAAGAGATCACGAACTTAAACTCTGATCCACTTGAAAGACCATCCAGCTCTTCTTCAAACTTTTCAGGTAATCCACTGCTACCGAAAAGGAAAACCATTGGCTCCTGAGCGTTTACTTTTTCAGAAACTTCCACTTTACCTTCCCGGTCTTTTGCCTGAAGATCGTAGGCTACTGCTACTACTTTGTTTTTTTCAATTTTCATTATTTTGACTTTCTATAAAATACCGAAGCAATAATTATAAATTCTGAAACACCTCATTAGTTAATTATGTATATAAAGAGAAAAATGTGGTGTAAGGTTTAAGAATAGTTGTGAATAAATTTATTCATTCCCATGCAGATTAAATAAATTTCATGACAAAAAAGAATTAAGTTTGATTTATTTTAAATGAAGGCCAAGTGATTACCTGGACAATTGAAGAAAAACACCTGATTCTCAAATATAATTGGAAAATTTCCAGAAGTGAATCAGTTACCAAGAATAATTTTTTTGTACATATTTCGGATGGTCCTCATTCTGGATCAGGAGAAGTCGCTCCTAATATAAGATATGGAGAAACGCCCCAACTGGTTAAAGATCAATTTGATTTTTTCTTAAAAAATGGAGCATCCGCGATTAAAAGTTTGGATGATTTACAAAATTTATTAAATTTCACACAAATTTGTAATTCTTTGAGATTTGGGATTGAATCAGCTTACATCCACTTTCTCAGTAAAATACAAAATTTACCTGTATATTCATTTCTCGGGTTAGACGAACCCAAGAACATTTTTACAGCATACACGCTTCCGATAATGCAAATTGGTGAAATTCAATCATTTTATAAACATCACCAATTAGAGAGATTTAAATATCTTAAGTTGAAGATAAACTCAGAAAACGGATTCGACCTTTTAAAAGAGGTACGTAAGCTTTCTGCTCAATCAATCATGATTGATGCAAATGAGAGCTGGCAGAATGTTGAAGAACTTATAAAATTTCTTGAAAAAATAAAAAAAGATAATATTGTCTTTGTGGAACAACCTCTTCCGTATAACTTTGAGGAGGAGTATAAATATCTTAAGCAAAATAGTACTTTAGACATTTATGCGGACGAATCTATAACTGACAAAGCCGATTTCAGCAATTTATCTGAACAGTTTCATGGAATAAACATGAAGTTGATGAAATCTGGCGGTTATCTTAATGGCATTAGACTTTTGAAAGATGCAAAAAAACATGGTTTAAAAACCATGATTGGCTGTATGATAGAAACAAGTTTGGGTATTTCATCAGCCATGAACCTTTGCAGCCTGACAGATTATAATGATCTTGATGGTTTTTTTATAATTGATAATGAACCATTTAATCTATTAACAGAAAAAAAAGGACAGCTTTTTTATAGTAAAACTTAAATTTTTAGGTAGGTATGGCCAAAACCAAATCAAAAGAAACAAAAAAAAGCAGTAAACCTGCAGCTAAAAAATCTAAAGAAACAACTCAAAAGGCGGCTAAAAAGTCAGCAGTAAAAAAAGTAGTTTCAAAGAAAGCTGTGGCGAAAAAAAACGTAGCGAAAAAAGCTTCTGTGAATAAAGCTGTAGCCAAAAAGTCTGTTGTGAAAGCTGTTGGTAAAAAAACGGCGGCTAAAAAAACCGTTTTAAAAGCAGTGGCTAAAAAAACCGTAACAGCAAAAAAAGCAGTTGTTAATAAGACTGTACCACCAAAGGCAGCAGCAAAAAAAACAGCTGACAAAAAAGTGGAAGTTAAAAAAACTACAAAACCTGCAAACAAAGCTACCGCAGTTTCAAAAAGCAAAGCGCCAAAACCTAATACTAATAAAGAAGTTAAAGTTACAAAGTCTGCAGAGAAAAAAGTAGTAAGCAAAACTGCAGTTCCTGCAAAAAAAGTTGAGACAGCAATTAAATCAACTACTAAAAAAACTGAGGTCAAAGCGCCTGTTCCAGCGGAGCCTGCAAAAACAGCTCCTAAGCCGGAAATTAAAAAAGAGCCTTTGATTCCAAGAAAACCAGACATCTACATTCCTCATTTGGAAGACAATTTTGATACTTCCAATAGGGCAATTCCAGATATAGATTTGAACTCTGATAAAAAAATAGAACTTAAAAAAGAGTTGCTTAACAAGTGCATTGAAATGCAAAGCAACATCGTGCAGACAGCCAAAAAAGCTATGGATGATGCACAGGAGAGTGCCAATGAAGAAGAAGGGGCTTCCGGAGAAGAAAGATTTGAAGGTTTCAGGGAGACTATGCAAATCACAAGAGATATGTATGCCAGACAGCTGCAGGAAGGTATTAACAGCCTTTCTCTGCTAAAAAGAATTTTCCTTAATCCACAGGAAAGCATAGGGCTTGGATCTGTTGTTTACACAGAACTTCAAAACTATTTTATAAGTGTCAGCCTGGGAGAAACCAAACTAGCAGAAAAAAACAGTTTCATTGCCATTTCCACTATGACTCCGCTTTACCACGCTATGGCTGGTAAAAAGAAAGGAGATAAATTTGTTTTCAGAGATAAAGAATATACAATTCTTGAAACGTTTTAAAGTTGAAAGTAAAAAGTATAAAGCTCAAAGTATAAAAAATAAAAGTCTCTTTAAATATTAAAGAGACTTTTATTTTCAGTTTAAAACTTTAAACTTTCTACTTTTAACTTATTTCGTTGCTGAAGCATTCTGCTCAAAAGCATTTTTTATCTCTTCAAATCCAACCTGTGCTTCAAATTTGGTAATCATCTCTAATTTTTCATCAAACAGATATAAAGATGGATACCCGATAGCATCAAATTGACGATAAAAATCATCCTTTGCATCATGAAGTACAGTTATCTGAGGAAACTGAGCAAGCTTGTACAGATTATGAAATTGTTTCACCTGTTCAAGGCTATTGGGACTTATCATTAAAATTTCAACATTCTGAAAATAATTAATGTTGTTCAAAATCTCAGTTGTTTCCTCCTGGCATAAATCACACAAAGGATTAAAATAGACAATCATTATTTTCTTGTTTTGAGGAATATCTTTATTAGTATATTTTTTCCCATCAAGTCTTACATAATTGATTTCCGGTATTTTATTTCCTCCTGTATTCTCTTTTACTGTCAATTCTGCTTTGGTTTCTATGTCATTTCCCATACTTAAGCTTGTCAAGCCAACCAACAAAAAGCAGATTATATATTTAATTTTCACTCCCATATCATTTATCAAGTTACCCAAAAATATAACATAGCCATTTCAAAGGTTGTTATCATCACCTTTAAAACTTCAACAAAGACAAGGGTTTTGAGGTTGTTTAGATAAAACCAAAGATGAAGAGGCGAAAAATCACAATATTTTTACTGATTATTTTTTCCTTGATAACAACCTCCGGGTACCTGGTTGGATGCGATGAAAGTAAAAATCCGGTATATCCTGGCAGAAAGCTATCGGGAAAAGCTCCTTTGTCTCTTGATACGACAGTTATTACAACACCTGGAATAGGCTATTCCAAAGGTAATGTCTATAAGTTTTTCTTTGGAGAACATTACAGAAAGATCTGGGCTATGCCGGTTGAAGTTCCTATCATTGATCTTGAAAATACTCACGGGGGACTTGTATTTTCCAAAGCAGGTGGAAATATGCAGACTATTAGTATCCGATTAAAAAGTGCGGAGGGCAAAAGATTTGTTCTGAGAGGTATAGATAAAGACCCCGTCAAAATCTTACCTAAGCTAATGAGGATTCATCCGATAAAAGGATTGGTACAGGACCAGATATCTGCCTTGAACCCTTACGCGCCACTTGCCATTCCCAGCCTTGCCAATGCCGCAGGTATCTTTCATACAAATCCAATTTTGGTATATGTTCCGGATGAAAAAGATACAGAAGCTTTTCTGGATGGTCTAAAGGGAAAACTTGCCACGCTTGAAGAATTTCCGGATAAAGAATGGGCCAATACTGAGCAATTCGGATTTGCATCTGATATCATTTCCACAGAAGATATGCTGAGAAAAAGATTCAAACAACAAAGTGTTAAAATTGATGCAAAAGCTTATGCAAGATGCCGCCTCTTTGATCTGCTGGTCGGAGACTGGGACAGACATTCAGATCAATGGAAATGGGCTCTCTTCGAAGATAGTTCAGGAATGACTTTTAAACCCATTCCAAGAGACAGAGACATGGCTTTTTTTCAGTTTAATGATGGTTTAATTGTAAAACTGGCTGTCGCAATCAATTCGAAACTGCAATCATATGACTATGACATTCAAAGTATAAAAGGCATGGGAAAAAACAGCAGGTATTTAGACAGGCTAGTACTCCCCGAACTTACAGAAGAAGAATGGAATCTACTTATCAGGGATCTACAGACACATATTACTGACTCTGTAATAGAAAACGCTCTAAAAGACTGGCCACAACCTGTATTCAATCAAATAGGTCCATCAACGATTGATAAACTCAAATACAGGAGAGATCATCTTTCAAAAACAGGAATCGAATTTTATAAATTGATTCAGAAAGAACCCATTATCGCAGGAACGGATAAACAAGATAACTTTAAAATAGTAAGGCAAAAAAACACTACAACAGTTTCGGTATATGATAATGATGAAAAAAAACTATTATATAATAGAGTATTTGACAATCACCTTACCAATAAAATAACTCTGTATGGTCTAAGGGGGGAAGATGAATTTATAATAGAGGGCAAAGCTGGCAAAGGCATCCTTTTAAATATATACGGAGGAGAATCCTTTGATAAAATCATAGACCAATCTGAACTGAAGGGCATTGTAAAGAAAACAAGAGTTTACGAATATGGACCTAATCGTTATGAAGGTACGACAGAACTAGAGGTATTCGGCAACGATCCTTTGCACCATTATTTTGAAAAGTCAGGCAGACGAGAATAGTTTTATAACTAAAGAGAGCAATATGCATTATTTCCGCAGGAATACTCTCTTTTCATAAATGACGTCCTAAAATAAATGAGGCAACACATTCTTCATCCCTTTAAGTTACTGTCCTTGTAACACTTATCATAATTGAAGGTAGTATTTTATTCCGACAACAGAGTAACCGAAAGGATATTCAACACCCTGTTAATAAAGTGTAAGAAAATTCAGATTAACATTCCAATAATAATTCACCTTACCAACTAAAACTATGTTCAAAGTAAAAACTACACACAAAGTCTCTTTCAATGAAATGAAAAGACTTGGTGATATTATAAATGGTACTGAAGCTAAAACTGAAGAGTTACTATACACAAAACCAGAAAAACTAATAGGGAGAAAAGGATATGATCCTGACTTCCTTGAAGATTGGACAATAGATCTTCCCAAAGCAACAGGAATCAAGGCAAATGACATGTTAAAATTAAAAGATATTGATGATGTAGAGTTGAAATATACTCACTTCTCGATCATTATGTCCCGCTCTCGTAAAATGTCAATGATCACCGGTGTTAATATCGATGGTAATCAATCGCAGAAAATCGGACGTTCTGACAAATGGTATCTTGATAGCAGAATTGAAACAAATCAGCAATTTGGAAACGAGCTTTACCAAAACAACAGGTTTGACAGAGGACATATGGTCAGAAGAGAAGATCCTGTATGGGGAGATGACGCAGCGACCGCAAACCTGGACACTTTTCATTATACCAATGCATGCCCACAGATTGACGTATTTAACCAACACACATGGCTGGGTCTGGAAAATTATATTCTTCAAAATGCCAGAGTGTATCAGATGAAAGTTTCCGTATTTACTGGTCCTTTTTTTACCAACAACGATATCGCCTATAAGAATGCAAGAATACCAGGGGCTTATTGGAAAGTAATAGCATTCCTCAAAGAAGACGGTACGCCTTCTGCCACTGCTTATAAGATAAGCCAGGAAAATGAGCTATCTGATATGGAGTTTATTTATGGCCCTTACAAAACCTATCAAATCAGTATCAGAGAAGTGATGATGGATACTAATATTGATTTTGAAGCATTGGAACAATATGACGGGTTTTCCCAACATGAGATAATGTCCTCCCTAAGTAATTTTAAGAGAGAGATCAGAAATTTCAATGATATCATGTTGTAAGCTAAAAATTAAAAGCTTCAAGCATTAATTCATTACTTCCACTGTAAACAAAAAAGGAGGATATAATTGCCTCCTTTCTTTTAGACGTTATAATCAACTTTTCCAAAGTCCCTACGCTCGCTAAAAGCGTCATAACTTGGCCTTACCATTAGTCGATTGTTCACTTGACAATATGATAGGTTTATAATACAAGCACTTATCAGCTTTTAAAATCCCTCAGCTGACTCAACGGGAATTCTCTTTTATCTTTGTTTTTTACATTAAACTTTAACCCTGAGTGTTACTAAAAAATTTCTACCCGGAGCACTTATTCCGGAAGCAAATATTCTATAATTCCTGTCAAGTAAGTTTTCCACAGATACCTGTAACTGAATGTACCTGCTTACATCAACGGCTGTTCTGAGATTCAGAGTATACCATGAGGGCATTCCGTCTGCAGTGGCCTGAGCAATATTGTCTTCTCCTGCTAAGTTATAATTTTTTAATCTTTTCCATCCATTATACAATACAAAAAACTCCCCTCTGAATCTTTTCACTTTAACACTTACCGAACTCCTACCAAACACTGGAGGAATATGATCAAGAGGATAATCTAATGAATCCGTTTTAATTCTTCCATAGGTATAATTAAATGTATTGGCTAACCCTATATTTTTAGTAACCTCTGCATGTAATGTTATATTTCCACCATATATATAAGCTTTTCCTGCATTAGCGCTTGTTTGTACCCTGCTTAATTTACCATCATACAGAATAGAATCCTGACCGTTATACTTGCCAAATTTAGTTGTAATAGCATTGGTATACCAGGTATAATAAGCTGTACCTTCAAGATGAATTCGATCGAAAAATGATTTTGCTATACTTAATTCTCCGTTGTAAGTATACTCAGGTTTCAAATGTGGATTTGGGACTATGACATTACCGGGAACAGATTCAAATACTTTACTTAGATCATCTACATTGGGAGAGCGGAATCCTGTTGAACCAAACACTGAGAATCTCCATGATTTCTCAGGAAGAAATACAAGTCCGATATTTCCATTTAAAGCTCCATTGGTTTGTTTGATATCTGAATAAGGGAAAGGGAAAAAAGTTTTCTCTCCGAAGTTAGCTTTCAACTCTACATTACTGTATCTGATACCTTCAGAAAGTATAAGTTTTTTATTGAGTTCAATGCTGTGAGTAAGATATCCTGCAATAGTTCTCATAAAGGAACCGCCACTCGGGTATCTTGTATCAAGTGGAGTTCTTATACCTGTGACTACATTCTGACCATATGCAGAAGATCCAACTTTATTATAATTCACATCCAAACCATATCGCAATTCATTCTTCTTTAAAACCTTTTCCAAATCTATATTTAAAGAATAGATGCTCAGTTTTTCTATCCTGCTGTTTCTAACTTCTCTGTTAAATCTCCTGTCATAACGGCTTTCTTCTATATCCTGATAAGCATTTACGATTCTGGCTTTATCATAAAAAACTGTTTTCTCATTTAAATCAAGATGATAAGATGCCAGTAATCTTTTTTGTGGGCCGTAAAACCATTCTGCATAAGCAGGCTTGCCACTAAACTGAGCTAACCTGTCATAACGTGGAATATCCGAGCTAGTGGAATATTGAAAATTTAAAGTATGTTTGACTCTTGATGAAGGAGAGAACAATATCTTTTGTAAAAAATCATATTGCTTGTAACCTGACTGCTTTTGAATATTTGAATTACTATTATATAAAACTGAATCCTTCCCTCCTATCCTTTCTACATAAAAGTTCCTTTTACCAAAATCATTGTATGCTGCTCTTCTGTTTGCACCTTGCCTTAAATCATCAAAATCAGAATATGTAAAACTTGTAAATGAAGCAATTTTATTAAACCCTATATTTAAATCTAGATGTCCTGTTTTCTCTGAATTAGCAGATGAATATCTGGAATAGGCATTAGCACTGACAAATGTTTTGCCTTTGCCTCCTGACAGAACAGGTCTTTTGGTATAGAAACTCATAACGCCTCCTAAGGCATCACTACCGTAAATGACAGATCCAGGTCCGAACAACAGCTCTGTTCTTTCCAGAACGCTGTTATCAAGTGTGATTACATTTTGTAAATGACCTCCTCTATATACAGCGTTATTCATTCTTATACCATCCACAACCATTAACACCTTATTTGCTTCAAATCCTCTCATAACAGGGCTTCCTCCTCCCATCTGGCTCCTTTGTACAAATACGTTTCCCGTATTCTGGAGAACATCTGCAGTGGTTTCCTGACTTGCAAACTGCATTTCACCAGAGTTTATAATCTGAATCTGCCTTGGAATATCTTTTCTCCTCTCTTCAAACTTACTACCTGAAACAACAATTCCGTCCATAAGGCCGGATTCTTCAGATAAAAACACCTTAAAGCCTGACTCATCCAATTTCTTTAAAGTGGTAATATATGGTTTATATCCTACCAGTTGAAACCGGATACTATCAGAAAGTTCAAACTGGGAAATATCTGCCTGACCTTTAGAATTAGAGGTTGTATAAAACTGCTTTTGAAGATCACTTATAAAAACGCCTTCAAGTGGTGTCTGACTGATCTGATCTGTAATAGTTACTTTCTGAGCATTTATTCCTGAATTAATCATGAAAAAAAATACAGCAAAACCTAACCCTTTATTGATATTTCTTTTTAAAAAGATCATTGTTGAATTTTTAAGAGATTATTAGAATAAAAAGAATGAAAAATGAGTATTCAAATATTGCCCATATCTTTATAGGCATATATATATTAAGTGAACCTATTGATTAGTACTAAGTAAATGCACTTCAAACATTAACTTTTGAAGTGCCTATGATTAATTTTACTAAAGGATTTATTTCTTAATAACTATTACAGATTCAGAACTTCCCTCCTTATATTTAACTGTAACTGCATAAACCCCTGCAGAGAAATTTTTTTCCGGAATTGGTCTAAGCCAGCAAAACATCATAATAGTTTGCCGAAGAATCTCTCATCATGGAAATCCAGAGAGGATCTTTCCTGTAGGCTCGCAATGTTGCTTTAGGTACCTTTCGGGAATTTCCATAAGCGCCCTGAGCTGGACACTACAGGAGCTTACAGATATAACCAAAAAGAATAAAGCAGGAACCATCCCCTAGTTTTTTCTTTTCATAGCATTTTGTTTTAAGTTTTTAAAAAATTACCACACGAAAGTCATAGCCTAAAATTAGGTTTCTTGCCGACCAAACTTTGTAACCTTTGTTACACTGTATTTTCCAACAATTACATAATATTGATTAACAACAATTTAAAATGCTAAAAAAATGATCAGTCCTGGGAAATTCTATTTTACAATTGTTTAAATAAGGAAAAGCTGAACATGGGTGTTAGAACTTAAACCAGAACTTTTATGACTAAAAATAAATACCTCGGAATTTAAAGTTGCGGAGGCAAAATAAAACAATAGTGAAACATTATTCACTAATTTTTCTGAGGGATTTTACAAATCAACAATTGAGAAAAACAAGTAAGATACAATACATTAATGAACGTATAAAAATAAAATCTCAATAAATTTTCATCTTAACATTTTAATAAAATATGTGGCTTATGGTAAATTTAAATATATTAATAATCTGATTAAGGCTGTACTTTATCCTGATAGGTTAAAAAAGAAGGAACAATAAAATTACTTAAATTAGATAAACAAAGAAAGCATACCCAGCAGTATGCTTTCTTTGTTTGGTTTAAATATATTTTATCGAATCTTATGATTAACTATTAACATCCGTTTTATTCAGCATATGTTCATAATGCTTTGTAATATAATTACTGATAGAATCGTAATAGACTTCAAGCTCCATTTCATCCAGATCTATGATTACCTCTTCATTGTTTAACATTAGCAATTGAATCTTTTTAATGACTCCTTGTTCATCTTTAACCAATGATAAATGAAGTACCTCTTTCAGTTTCACAGATCCTGCCTTCTTGTTGTTTCTGAATTCAATTGAATCATTGGTAAGCTTTAAGAAGTCATTATAGTTGTTGATACCGGAAGCAATTTTTTCTACAACAGGAGCTATAATACATACTGCAGCCCATAGAAAGAATCTAATTTGGTTTATTTCATACTTATAATAAATAAACCCAAAAATAGCAGGAATAAATAAATAGATAAATAGCTGTGTTTTTAACTTATTCCTTCTGTTCCTGAAAACGATCTTGCTATTTACTTCCTTGATTTTTATCGGAAACAAAAACTCCTCCCAGATAATCAATACCATAATAATCACCGCAATGCCCACCAGAATCATTCCCGGATACACATTACTATTGCTTAATTCAAGAAACGGCACATCGAATATCTGATGTGACAAAAAGGTGGAGAAAATAAATATTAGTAACAGAAGACCAATACTAAATTCTTTCGGATATGTCGGACGGATTAATTTTCGCATAATGATTAGAATTTAAATTTTAATGCACTTCACTTATCATTAATGAAATCAGGGAATTAAGTTATCCCTTTAAAAATACGACTTTCTACCCTCAAATATACCAGAAGGAATATTTCCTTCTTCAAAACAGATTCGGACTGACTTAAAAATATTTAGCAGAATCTATTTCAATTTCAGAAAAAATAAAAGCTAGGTTGATTATGTTTTATACTGGTTTTTAAAGTGGATTGGATATAACAATTTTAACTGAAGGAAAGAACAGGAAATACCCGTAGAGACGCCATGCATGGCGTCTCTAACATTCGATTTCACCAGGCCTATCCAAATTCCAATTTTGTAAATACGTTTTTCACTTTCTATTAATGTAGGTTCAATTGAAATAATGTACTGTTATTGCTGAGGGAGACGCCAGCCTCTCAAACGTTCGATTTCAACAGAACGATCAGAATCCCAATTTTGTAAGTACGTTTTCCCCTTTCGATTAATGTAGCTTCAATTGAAATAATGTACTGTTATTGCTGAGGGAGACGCCAGCATGGTATCTCAAACATTTGATTTCAACAGGTCTATCCTAATCCCAATTTTGTAAATACATTTTTCCATTTCAATTAATGCAGCTTCATTTGAAATAATGTGCTGTTATTGCTGAGGGAGACGCCAGCATGGCCCCTCAAACGTTCGATTTCAACAGGCCTATAT